>CAMWGZ010000214.1 GCA_947173915.1 uncultured Alistipes sp. | reverse complement strand
AGACATGATCCACAAAGCCCTGAACTATCCTGAGATCGGCGAGCGCGAGTCGTACGTGATCTACCACGAGGAGCTTGAGTCGCTGGTCAAGAACTACCCGACGATCAAGCGTGCGCGCTTCTGGATGACCTTCGGCCAGGAGTACCTGACCCACCTGCGCGTGATCCAGAATATCGGCATGGCACGCATCGACCCGATCATCTACAACGGTGTCGAGATCGTACCGATCCAGTTCCTGAAGGCCGTGCTTCCCGATCCCAAGTCGCTCGGAGCCAACTACCACGGCCAGACCTCGATCGGCTGCCGCATCCGTGGCATCAAGGACGGCAAGGAGCGCACCTACTACATATACAACAACTGCGATCACGAGACCGCCTTCAAGCAGACCGGCACGCAGGCCGTCAGCTTCACGACGGGTGTTCCGGCGGCTCTGGGCGCTTCGATGTGGGCGCGCGGCCTTTGGCGCGGTGCCGGCGTATATAACGTCGAGGAGTTCGATCCCGACCCCTTCCTGGCCGAGCTGGGCAAACAGGGGCTGCCCTGGATCGAGAAGTTCGATGTCGATCTCGAAGTCTGATCCTTTCGCGAGGAAGGTGGAAATGAGCTGCGTCCGGTGCATATCGGGCGCAGCTTCCCGTTTCTCTTCGGCGCAGGCGGGGTGCGCGCGATGGGTATAAATACTTATTTTGTGTCGATTCGCCGGCGGGGGAGAGTTCAGATAAGAATGATTTTCTTAATTTTGTCTGAATTTCCAACGGAATAAACTGCCCATGATCGATTTTCAGAAATTGCCCTCGCCCTGCTTCGTACTCGACGAGACTCTGCTCGAAGCGAACCTCGCAAAGATCGACCGCGTGCGCCGCGAGTCGGGTGCAGAGGTCATCGTTGCCCTGAAAGCCTGCGCCATGTGGCGCATATTCCCGGAGCTGGCCCGCCATTCGGACGGCGCGACCGCCTCGTCGGCCGCCGAAGCACGCCTGGTCTTCGAGGAGTATGGCCGCCCGGCCCACACCTACGCCCCGGTCTATACCGACGGCAACATCGAGGAGATTCTTCGGTGCAGCGACCACCTGACCTTCAATTCGGTAGCCCAGTACGAGCGGTTCGCTCCGAAGGCGATCCTCCGGGGCATCTCGTGCGGCCTGCGCATCAATCCGGGCTATTCGCCCGTGGAGACCGACCTCTACAACCCCTGCGTGGCGGGGTCGCGTCTGGGCGTGCCCGCCGAGGCGCTCGGCGAACTTCCGGAGGGGATCGAGGGACTCCACTTCCACGTATTGTGCGAGTCGCGCCCCGAACACCTGCGTCTGGCGCTCGAAGCGGTCGAAGCACGTTTCGGAAAGTACCTGCCGCAGATCAAGTGGCTCAACATGGGCGGCGGCCACCTGATGACCCACCGGGACTACGACTGCGACGAACTGATCCGCATCCTGTGCGACTTCCGGGCGCGCCATCCCCACCTGCGGCTGATCCTCGAACCGGGCAGCGCCTTTACCTGGCGCACGGGCTATCTGGTTTCGACGGTGGAGGATGTGGTCGAGAACGGCGGCATCCGCACGGCGATGCTCGACGTGTCGTTCGCCTGCCACATGCCCGACTGCCTGGAGATGCCCTACAAGCCGGCGATCGTCGGCGCGCGCGACCCGAAGGCCGGAGAGGCGGGGTGGCGCATGGGCGGCAACAGCTGTCTGGCCGGCGACTATTGCGGCGACTGGGTCTTCGACCGGGAGCTGCATCGCGGCGACAGGGTGGTGTTCGAGGACATGATCCACTACACGATGGTCAAGACCACGATGTTCAACGGCGTGGCCCATCCCTCGATCGCGATCGTCCGGCGCGACGGAACCACAGAAATAGTCAAAGAGTTCGGCTACGAGGATTTCAAATCCCGTATGTCGTGATTTAATACCCGAGAACAGATGAAAGATTTTACACCGACTTCCTATCAGCTGGAGTGCGTCGCCACCGGCCGTCAGTTCCCCGACGAAGGGTGGATGCTCGACGACAGCCAGTGCGACTGTCCCTCGCTGATCCGCACCCGCTATGCGAAGAAACAACTCGAACTGAAATCCGACGATTACGGATTCTACAAGTTCTGCGACTGGCTTCCCATCCGCCGCATGCTCGAAAAATCGAACGCTCCCGTGACCTATAAAAGCAAGGGACTGGCTCAGGCGCTCGGTCTGGAGAATCTCTACATAACCTTCAACGGCTATCATCCCGCCATCGGCGCACGGATGACCACCTGCTCGTTCAAGGAGACGGAGGCTTACAGCGTCTGCGCCCGGATCGACGAGCGGGAGAAGCGCGTACTGGTGGTCGCCTCGGCCGGCAACACCGCCCGGGCCTTCGCGAAGGTATGTTCCGACAACCGCATTCCGCTGCTGCTCTGCGTCCCGGCCGACAACCTCGATGCGCTGTGGTTCGACGAGCCGCTGGATCCCTGCGTGAAGCTGATCTGCTCGGAGCGGGGCGGCGACTACTTCGACGCGATCCACCTGAG
>CAMWGZ010000213.1 GCA_947173915.1 uncultured Alistipes sp. | reverse complement strand
CCTCGCGGGCCGTGTGCATGCCGTCGGACCAGGCTGCGGCGTAGAGCTCCACCTTGGAGACAGCCGTCGCGCTCCACGTCATGCCCTCGAAGTCGATCGAGAGGCGGTAGATGCCGGCGGCCGACAGGGTGTTGGCCACGGGGGTCTCCGAGTCGGTGATCCGGCCGTCGGACTCCAGCCGGTAGTAGCGGTTCTGGTCGTCCGAGACCGTGAATTCGCCCTCGGTCAGGCGGGTGAAGCAGTCGAAGTATCCGGCCTCGACGCTCGAACCGTTGAAATCCTTGCGGGCGAGCATGCGGATGCCGGCGGCGTCTTCGGCGGCAGGACCTCCGATCAGCACGGTCTCGGGCTGGGGATCCACCGAGCGCAGACGCGTGACGGTCAGGCTGCGCGAGGCGGAGTAGATGCTGCCGAAGAGCCCTTTCGAGGCGCGCACCGTCCAGCGCAGCTCGCCGGTTTCGCCCAGCGGGATGCCGGCGGCCTTGGCCACCTTGTTCAGCTCCTTGGCCGAGAGCGTGAGGTAGGTCTTCGAGCCGGTGAGCTGGCCGGGCAGGATGCTCGTCGGGCTGGAGAAGTCGCCGTCCGCGGGGGCGAACAGCACGTCGTAGCTCACGAAGCCCTTGTCGGCGGCCACCGACGAGGACCACTCGAACTGCGTGGTGCGGCCCTTGGTGAGGTCGACTTTCGCTCCGTCGGCCGGCAGGTAGAGCTCGTTGCCGGGATAGATCGTGAAGTCTACCGCCGGCGTGTCGTCGTCGCAGGCGCAGAACGTGGCGGCGCACGCTGCGGCCGCGGTCAGCGACAGTATGTTTTTCAGTATGCTTTTCATGGAGTATGAGGTTGAAATGTCAGGTTTCATGCCCGCGCGCTGTTACCAGCCCGGATTCTGGGTCAGATTCTTGTTCTTGTCGCGCTCGCCCTGGGGAATGGCGAACCAGTACTTGAGTTTGTAGGGGTTCTGGCACTTGATGTTCGAACCGTCGCTCTCGAAGGGAGCGCCCGTGGCCTGCGAGGTCAGCACGGCCGAACCGGCCGTCTTCACGGCGGCGTTGTCCAGCACGGCCCAGCGGCGCAGGTCGAAGGCGCGGCGGCCTTCGAGGGCCAGCTCGCAGCGGCGCTCGTCGCGGATGGCCCGGCGCATGTCGCCGGCGGCCGAGGCGTAGGAGCAGTAGTCGGCCGTGAAGCCGGCGCGCTCGCGCAGCGGACGGATGGTCTCGTCCCACACCTGCTCGTCCATGCGGCCCAGTTCGTACATCGACTCGGCGTACATCAGCAGCACGTCGGCGTAGCGGATCTCGATGAGCGACTTGTAGGAGCTGCCGTCCTTGTTGATCGTCCGGGGGTTGTAGTTCTTCAGGTTGTAGTAGCCCGTCACGGTGCGGTTCTGCGTGCCGTTATAGGAGTCCTTCAGCGCGCTGTCGCCGGCCGCCGACTCGTCCGAGCCCTTCGTCCAGCAGGTATACGTGCCCTTGCCCTGACCCTGCGAGCCCACGATCGAGAGATTGCGGGCCTCGGGGATTTCGATCGTGCAGCCGTTGTAGGCGATCGTGGCGTAGAACCGCTTGTCGCGGCCCAGGTAGTCCGTATCGCCGGCCACCGAGCCGTCGGTCTTGCGGAAGGCGTCGACGAGCTCCTGCGTGGGCGAGTACATCACCACTTCGCCCGCTCCGATCGACTGGGGCAGCACGCTGCCCGTACCCCACGAGCGTACGACGTTGTTGACGCCGTCCAGCGTGGCGTATTCGATGGTCATGATCGACTCCGAGCCGTACTCGCCCGTTTTGAAGAGCGCGTCGTAGTCCTCGGCCAGCGCGTACGTGCCGTAGTCGGTCGTGCGGATCAGTTTCTCGCACTCCCGGGCGCAGTGCTCGAAGTCGTTGTCCAGCAGGTAGGCGCGGGCGTTGAGCGCTACGGCCGTACCGGCGGTGTAGCGGCCCAGTTCGTCGGCCGCAAGTTCGGTGTTCCGGGGCAGCACGTGCGATGCGGCCTCCAGCTCGGAGTGGATGAACTCCTTGATGGTCTTCTCGTCGGTGCGCGGCGAGGAGATCGACTCGGCCAGCGTCGGGTTTTTGGTGTAGAAGGGCACGTCGCCGAACCAGGTGGTCAGGCGCAGGTAGGTGAAGGCGCGCATCAGGCGCAGCTCGGCGAGCATGCGCTGCTTGAAGGCTTCGTCGCCCACGTCGATGCGGTCCTGGTTGTCGAGCGACGTGTGGATCGTGCGCAGCTCCTGGTAGGAGTTGTTCCACTCGCGCGAGAAGCGGCCGCACGAGGTGGTGGCCAGACCCGTGGCGATCGACAGCTCGTCGGCCGAGTGGCGCGAACCGTAGGTGTCGTCCGAGAGCAGGTCGTTGTGGAAGTAGGAGTAGTCGTCCCAGCACTGATTGTAGGCCAGGTAGAGCGCCGCGCGCACGTTCTCCGGGTACTGCCAGAAGGTCTGGTCGGTGAACGAGTTGGTGGGATACTGCTCCAGTCCGACGCAACTTGCCAGCGATGCGGTGAGCAGCATGAATA
>CAMWGZ010000212.1 GCA_947173915.1 uncultured Alistipes sp. | reverse complement strand
CTGCTGCAGCTCTCCTCGCCCGAACGCTCGTTTCTGTTCCGGCTCTGCAAGATGCCCTTCGAAAAGGCGGTCGTCAAACTGCTCGAAAACGGCGAGGTGCTGAAAATCGGACTCGACGTAAAGGGCGACCTGCGTGCGCTGCACGAAATCCGCCACTTCCGCGAAAAGGGCTTCGTCGAGCTGCAGGATATGGCCGCCGAGTGGGGCATCGCCGAAAAGAGCCTGCGCAAAATATCGGCCATCGTGCTGGGCAAGAGGGTCTCGAAAGCCCAGCGGCTGAGCAACTGGGAGGCGGCCCAGCTCACGGACAAGCAGCAGCTCTACGCCGCCACCGATGCCTGGGTCTGCACCCGCATTTACAAACAGTTGTTACACACACCGAAACCCAAGAAAAAGAGACAATGATACCGCAGATACGCCTCCGAAGAGGCAAGGAAGAGTCGCTGCTGCGCCGCCACCCCTGGATCTTCTCGGGTGCGATCGACAGCATAAGCTGCCAGGGGCAGGAGCTGCCCGAAGGCGCTTTGGTCGATATACTTACCCGCTCGGGCGACTTCATCGCCCGGGGACACTATCAGATCGGCTCGATCGCCGTGCGGGTGCTGACCTTCTCGCAGGAGGAGATAGATGCCGGCTGGTGGCACCGCGCGATCGCCACGGCCTACGACGTGCGCCGCACGCTGAGTCTCACGGACGACTCCGCGACCACCTGCTACCGCCTCGTGCACGGCGAGGGCGACTCGCTGCCGGGACTCGTGATCGACATCTACGGCACGACGGCCGTCGTGCAATGCCATTCGGTCGGCATGTACCTCAGCCGCCTGCAGATCGCCGAGGCGATCCGCTCGGTTTACGGCGAGCGCATCACGGCCATCTACGACAAAAGTTCGCAGACGGTGCCTTTCAAGGCGGGACTGAACGCCGTGGACGGCTACCTCTACGGAGCGCCGGGTGTCATGCCCCTGACCGTCCTGGAAAACGGACTCAAGTTCCAGGTCAATTGGGAGGAGGGGCAGAAAACCGGCTTCTTCATCGACCAGCGGTTCAACCGGGAGCTGGTACGCCGCTACGCACAGGGGCGCACCGTGCTGAACACTTTCTGCTACACGGGCGGCTTCTCGGTCTATGCCCTGGCGGGCGGCGCGCGCGAGGTCTGCTCGATCGATGCCTCCGAACGGGCCGTCGCCCTGGCCGATGCCAACATCCGGCTCAACTTCGGCGACGAGGCTCCGCACACCTCGCTGGCGACCGACGCGGTGGAGTACCTCAAGAACATCGGCGACCGCTACGACATGATCATCCTCGACCCGCCGGCCTTCGCCAAACACCACAAGGTGCTGGGCAACGCCATGCAGGGCTACAAGCGGCTCAACGCCCGCGCCCTGGCACAGATCAAGAGCGGCGGCATCCTCTTTACCTTCTCCTGCTCGCAGGCGGTATCGAAGGAGCTGTTCCGCACCACGGTCTTCTCGGCGGCGGCCATCGCCGGACGCAAGGTGCGCATCCTGCACCAGCTGAGCCAGCCGGCCGACCACCCCATCAACATCTACCACCCCGAGGGGGAATACCTCAAAGGACTGGTGCTCTATGTCGAATAGCATGGAGGAGAGCCGCTGCGGAGAGCCGCTCCCGGTGGAGATGCCGGAACGCATGCTCCGGGTGCTGGAGTGGCTCGACGCGCACGGCATCCGCTACGACTTCTACAGCCATCCCGCGGCCCCCACGATCGAGCAGGCCAAGGCCCACTGGCGGCACGACGGCTCGATGCACTGCAAGAATCTCTTCCTGCGCAACCACAAGGGCGACCGCCACTACCTGGGCTCGTTCGACTGCGACCACACGCTGGCGATCCGCGACCTCGAACAGCGGCTTCGCCAGGGCAAGCTCTCTTTCGCCTCGCCCGAACGGATGGCCCGCCACCTCGGACTCGAACCGGGATCGGTCTCGCCCTTCGGGCTGATCAACGACACCGCCCGCCACGTCCACCTCTTCCTCGACCGCAACCTGCTCGGGGCCGAACTGCTGAGTTTCCACCCCAACGACTGCCGCGCGACGGTGGTCATCGCCCGCAGCGAGTTCGAACGTTACCTCGCGGCCGTCGGCAACAGCTACGAATATCTCTCCCTCTACGAATAGGCTCTCCGCAGCAGCGCTTCTCTCCGGCCCGCTGCCGACACCCCCTTCTCTAAGGCATCCCGCAACGCAGCGACCTCGCGCACCGGCGCGTACGACATCCCCGCTCCCTCTCTCAGACAAAGAGGCCGGGCGGCACTCTCCCGAAGGAAAGATCGCCGCCCGGCCCCGATTCGCAATGCGTACCGCCTATTTCTTGCGGTTGTTGCTGCGCTGCATCTCCTCCTGCTGGCGCATCAGCTCCTCATAGCGAAGCTGGAACTTCGACTTTTTCTTGTTTTTGTTCTTCGCGGCGTTGGCGCGCATCACGGGGTGGATCTTCTCGTCGTCGATCATGCGGCGGATGACGAGTGTCTGCTCGATCGCGAGCATGTTGGCCAGGAAGTAGTAGTAG
>CAMWGZ010000211.1 GCA_947173915.1 uncultured Alistipes sp. | reverse complement strand
GCCCTTCCGCTTTCGACCGTTCTGTCGGCAGCGCCTATGGATGATTTGTCTATGGAACCGGTCGCGGAGCTTCCCGCGCCCCGTCCCGCTGCGGCGGCGGGGGTGCGGCAGCCGCTGGGGGTGGGGACGCTTCTGTTGGCGGTGTATCTCGCAGGAGTCTGCTTGCTGGCGGGGCGTATGTTTCGGAATGGGGTGCTGATCGGGCGGCTGGTGCGCAGCGGCGAGCGGATCGGGCAGGCGGACGGGAGCTGTCTGGTGCTGCTCGACCGGCAGCAGCCTCCCTTCAGCTGGATGCGCTATGCGGTCCTCTCCCGTGAGGACTGGGAGCGCGACGGGACGACGATTCTGTTGCATGAGCGGGCGCATATCCGGTTGCACCACTCCTGCGATCTGCTGGCGGTCGATCTGCTGGGGTGCTTGCAGTGGTTCAATCCGGCGATGTGGCTGCTGCGCCGCGAACTGCGCGCCGTGCATGAATTTCAGGCCGACCGGGAGGTGCTGCGTGCCGGGGCCGACGCGCGTGACTATCAGATGCTGCTCATAAGAAAGGCCGTTGGCGGGAGGTGGTGCTCTGTTGCCAACAGCCTGAATCATAGTAACCTTAAAAAACGTATTACCATGATGTCTCGTAAAAAGTCATCGGGGTGGGCCGGAGCCAAGGCGCTCTATGTTCTGCCGCTTACGTGCCTGGTGCTGTGCGCTTTCGCACGAACCTCCTATGTCCTTCCGGAGGACAAAGGTATGAAAAAATCCGAGAAAACCATCCTCTCCCGGCCGGCCGGGGCGGCTACCTCGATGCCGGAAAGTCCGTCGGAGCAGTCGCCCGCCGCTGTCGCGCGTCTGCGGGGGCTTTTCGCCGAACTGGAGCGGGCTGCCGGACGGCCGAAGAGGAGCTGCACGATAACCGGCCGGGTTTTGGACGGGGAGGACTGCCCGATCGAGGGGTTCGAGTTGCTGTGCGGCGCTCCGCAGCCGGTTGTGACCGATGCCGAAGGAGGCTTCGCGATTGCGGATGTCACGGGCGGAGTCACGTGGTACTATTTCAACAGGGGGGAGCTTGCTGGCGCGTTGGGCTTCGGAGTTCCCGATTGCGATCTTCATTTCGACGTGCGGCTGGACGGAGGCTTCGAGCTGACGATCTCCATTCCCGGACAGCGGGGAGTCATTTATCAGACGAACGGCACACCCCCCGATTTCCGGTTCGATCCCGCGCATCTGCCGCTTCTGTTATGGGATGGGCAGGAGGTCGCACCCGAGGCGTTGTGCGACACGCTGGCGCACTATACGGAGCGGGAACAGGCGAACGTGCTCTTTGCCCGGGTCGTGAAGGATCCCGAACTGCTGGCAGTGTACGGGGAGAAGTCGGCCGACGGAATAGTTCAGTTCTTCTTCGGACCCTATGATGGCCGACATAGGTGGGGAAGGTCCGATTCCTCGGCCTGGAGCCGGGAAGACATGCAGCTGTGCCTGGTGCTGGGCGAGGAGATTCCGGACGGTCTGCTGCCTCTGTTCGACCGCTCCGTGCGGCAGGCCGTCGAGCGGTATGCGGCGAAGTGTGCGGACGATCCGGCCGTGTCGGTCATTGCGTCGGAGGAGGGGCTGACGACCACCTTTCTGTTCGCTGAGGATGCGGATCCGGCCCGTTTGATTCCCCGCTTCGGGGCGGAGCAGGCGCTCTGGCTGTTGGACGGCGAGCCGATCGGGCAGTTCGAACTCTTCGGGATAAGCAGTCGGGAGATCGCATCGGCTACCTTGCTGCGTCGGGAAGCGGCCGTGAAGAGGTATGGCCGCCGGGGGCGCATGGGTGTCGTGGAGCTGACGGGCCGCCCGCTCGCGGGGGAATCCGGGAAGGCGGGACCGAAGCCCGATCCGTTTTACTGGCTGGAGGGCGATTTCGAGCCGCTGCCCGGGCAGCCGGACACCTACCGCGTTTCGAAACTCGGATTGCGCCGTGTCGAGCCCTGGAGGACCGGATGCTTCCCGCTGACGCTGTGGGACGGGCGGATCGTCGATTTTCGGATGCTCGGCAACCCGGGGGCGGCCGACCATATCGCCTCGATCCGCATCGTTCCTGCACCCGGCGGGAGGGTGTTTGAGACATACGGTCCGGCAGCCTGCAACGGGGTGGTGTGCGTAACCTCCCGCTATGCCGGTCGGGAGGAGGAGGACGAGCCGACCGTGTACGATGCGAAGAACCACCCTTTCCGCTACCGGAAAGGGGAGTTCGTCGCGGTGGACGGCAAGAACACTTTCAAGGTCCGCAAGCTCGGCCTGCGGCATCTGAAACGAGCGGATCCCTTCTCCTTGCCGTTGGTCCTGGTAAACGACCGGCCTGTCCCCGTTTTGACACTGGAGCGGATTCCGGAGCGCGATATCGAGATCGTGCAGGTCTTCGGCGGCGAAGAGGTCGCGCGTGAGGCCGGGGAGCTGTCGGAGCGTTACGGCAGCCGTGCGGCCGGGGGTGTGGTGCGGGTCACGCTCCGAAAAAATTCTCGGACGGCGAAACGGTTGGCCGCAGCGGAGAATAG
>CAMWGZ010000210.1 GCA_947173915.1 uncultured Alistipes sp. | reverse complement strand
TCTTCCTGGAGATGGACTTCGACGCACTGATCAAATCGAGCCGCAAGCAGAAGATCTCCGTGCGCGAACTTTCGCGCTTCCCCGAGGTGCGGCGCGATCTGGCGCTGCTGATCGACCGCGAGGTCGCTTTCTCGACCCTGCGCGATATCGCTTTCGCCACCGAGCGCAAGCTGCTCAAGAGCGTGTCGCTGTTCGATGTCTATGAAGGCGACAAGCTGCCGGAGGGCAAGAAGTCCTATGCGCTGAGCTTCGTGCTGGAGGACAAGAACCAAACGCTCAACGACAAGACCATCGAGCGCGTCATGGCCAACCTGACCGCGCAGTTCGAACGCAAGGCGGGTGCCCAGGTGCGTGCATAATCAAAGAATGAGGAGTATATGAAACGGAACAGTCTGGAGGCGACCGAACGGCTGCTCGGGATCCTCGACACGCTGCGCGAGCAGTGCCCCTGGGACCGGAAACAGACCTTTGAGACGCTGCGCAGCAACACCATCGAGGAGACCTACGAGCTGGCCGATGCCATTCTCAACGGCGATCTGGAGGGAATCCGCGAGGAGGCGGGCGATCTGCTGCTGCACGTGGTCTTCTATGCCAAGCTGGGAGCCGAGGCGGGAGCATTCGACTACGCCGACGTGGTAGAGGCGCTATGCGACAAGTTGGTCTATCGCCATCCTCATATCTACGGCGACGTGCACGCCTCGACCCCCGAAGAGGTCAAGGCCAACTGGGAGGCGCTCAAGCTGCGCAAGAAAAACCGCCGCAGCGGAACGCTCGGCGGTGTGCCGGTAAGCCTGCCTGCACTGGTCAAAGCGTTTCGCATCAGCGAGAAAGCAGCATCGACCGGATTCGACTGGGAGAAAAAGGAGGATGTCTGGGCCAAAGTGAAGGAGGAGACTGCAGAGGTTGAAACGGAGATGGCTTCCGGCAATAAGGAGGCGCTCGAAGAGGAGTTCGGCGACCTGCTTTTCACGCTGGTCAATGCCTGCCGGCTCTACGGAGTCGATCCCGAGACGGCGCTCGAACGCACCAACCGGAAGTTCATCCGCCGCTTCGGCTGCATGGAGCGCGAGGCCGAGCGCCAGGGACACACGCTGCACGAACTCCCGACGGCTCAGATGGAGGAGCTGTGGCAGCAGGCCAAAACGGCACGGGAAGAAGATTTATAATTTAAGAGAAAAAAACATGGCTTTGATAAGAAAAGTGCGCGGGCACGAGCCCTCGGTGGGCGAAAATACATTTCTGGCCGAAACGGCCGTCCTGCTGGGCGACGTGACCGTCGGCCGCGACTGCTCGATCTGGTACAACGCCGTACTGCGCGGCGACGTGAACCGGATAACCATCGGCGACCGGACCAACATCCAGGACGGCGTGGTCATCCACACCCTCTACGACGGATCGAAACACCCCTCGCAGACCCACATCGGCAGCGACGTGTCGGTGGGCCACAACGCCGTGATTCACGGAGCGATAATCGAAGACAACTGCCTCATAGGCATGGGGGCGACCATTCTGGATAACGCCGTGGTGGCCTCGGGCTGCATCATCGCGGCCAACGCGCTGGTGCTCTCGAACAGCCGGCTGGAGCCTAATTCGGTCTATGCGGGCATTCCGGCCAAAAAGGTCAAGGAGGTAACGCCCGAACAACGGGAGGAGATCGTGCGCCGCACGGCCCGCGACTACCAGCTCTACGCCTCGTGGTTCATGGAGGAGGAGCGATAGCCGCTCTCTTTGCCCGTCAGGCTTCCCGGTGTGCCGCCGCCGGACCCGAAGAAGCCTCTCTCCTGCGGAAAATGCGAAGCGCCTCCCTGATAAAACGGGAACGGCCTCCGCATTTTCCCGCGAAATGGGGATTCCGCAATCCCGGAATAAACCGGATCTTTGGTCCCCGAACGGATAACGATGCCTGCCGCCGGATATTCCGGAAAATAAACCGGCGCATCGGTCCGTTGAAAACTATGGACGGCATTCCCTCGGAGGCAGGCGCGGATTTTGCTCGTCTTTAAAAAGTCAAGAGATTAGGAAATGTTGCGAACGATCTGCATATTGATGATATTGTTTCTGGCCGGTGCCCAGCGGGCATGGGCCCAAAGCGGTACGGTCAGTGCCGTGGTAATCGATGCCAATACGGGAGAGACCATTCCCGGGGCTGTGGTGGAGATAGCCCCCAAATCGGCACCCGACAGCAAGAAATACCACACCTCCGGATACGGAGGCGCGTTGCGCATAGCCGACCTGCCCTACGGCGAATATACCCTCGTGGCTACGTTCATGGGTTATGCGCCGGCCGAACGCGAGATACGTGTGACGCGGCCGGCGGAAGACATCGGCAAAATAGCGCTGGAAGAGACCAGTGTGGCGCTCGAGACCGTCGTGAAGCAGGTGCAGGCCATACGGACCTCGCAGAAGGGCGATACGGTGAGCTACAACGCCGGTGCCTTCAAGGTCGCGGCCGATGCCGACGTAGAGGGGTTGCTGAAGAAAATGCCCGGCATCACGGTAAGCGGCGGAGAGGTCGAGGCCCAGGGCGAGTCGATCAAGAAGATCTT
>CAMWGZ010000209.1 GCA_947173915.1 uncultured Alistipes sp. | reverse complement strand
TGATGTGTCTAAGAGACAGGATAATAGACATCCTTCATCTCCTGCCGCAGACGCGCGATGGAGAGCTCGCGCAGCGGAGTCATCGGTTGCGTTCCCATAGGAGTTTGGACATCAGATTGCCGAAAACCGTTACCCGCGAGATCTTCTCGTCCGCCCCGCAGCGCGGACAGAGCACCTGAAGTCCTCCGGGCAGGCATTCGATATGGAGCGGGAAATCGGCCCCTTTCTGTCCATCGACATCGGTCGGCTCGTTGATCGGCGAAGTAATGTCGATGGTCCGGGCGCGGAAGTGCTTGACCTGCTTCGGCCGTCCGCCCAACAGGTGGCGCAGCATCGCCACCAGCGAGAGCAGCAGGTTGCTGCGTCGCAGCAGCAGGCAGTCGAACATGCCGTCGCGGATGCTCGACGTAGGGGCGATATGGAACCGACCGGCCGTCTCGCCATTGAATATCAACGCAATGAGCGAATCGAAACCGAAGGCCTCGCCGTCCGCGAGGATCTGCAGCGGCACGCCGTGCACCGAGCGGAACTCCTTGACCCCTTCGATCAGGTAGGCCAGCTTGCCGATGCGGTGCTTGAGCCGGTCGGGTGTCCGCTGCGAAGTGGTGGTGAAGATGCCGAAGCTGAAGACATTGACGAAATAGGTCCCGTTCACCCGCCCGCAATCGACCCGCTGCGGGGCACCCTGGAGAATCTGCGTGGCCGCCTTCACGGGATCTTTCGCCATCCCGAGCGCTCCGGCGAAATCGTTGGCCGTGCCGGCGGGAATTACCCCCAGCAGCAGGTCCTGCCCCGCCTCCTTCATGCGGTTTACCACGTAGTTGATCGTCCCGTCGCCGCCAGCCACGACGACCAGATCGACCGCTTCGCACCCCGCGAAAGGATTCCGTCCGAAGTCGATCGGGCTGGCCGCGAACCGATAGCCCGCACCGCGGAAGAGTGCGTCGATCCGGGGCAGGCATCGCTCGATGCGCCCCCTTCCCGACTGGGGATTGAAAAGAAACAGGGCTTGCTTCATGGTTTCAGCTCAATATCTTAATGGTTCTCCTGCGCCATCATCATGCGCCGCATGGCCGGCGAGCAGTAGCTCTCGTAGCCGCCCTGCCCGTCGTCGAGAATGAAATAGACACGGGCTTCGGGGGTCCGCTCCGCCAGCGCGACCGCCGCGTCGGCACCCAGGCTCATGTACATGGTGGCCAGCGCATCGGCCTCGGCGCAGCAGTCGGCCGCGACGGTGGCCGACAGCAGCCGCGAGACGGCGCTGCGGCCCGTGATCGGGTCGATCGTGTGGGCCACCTTGTTGCCTTCGGCATCGAGGTAGAAGCGGCGGTAGTTGCCCGAAGTGGCGAGGGCACCCTCGCGCATCCCCACGCGGGCGGTCAGGTAGTCGCCCTCCGTGCAGTTGCCGTCGAAGGGGGTCTCGATCCCGATGCGCCACGGCCCGCCCTGGGGATTGACCCCCTTGCAGCGGCATTCGCCGCCGATATCGACCAGGTAGTTGTGCGCCCCGAGGCGCTCCATGAGTTCGGCCGCCAGATCGACCGTATAGCCTTTGGCGATGGAGTTGAGGTCGATCCGGATGCGCGGATCCTCCTTCACGAGCCGCCCGCCGTCGAAGCGGATGCGGCGGTAGCCGACGAATTGCAGGATCGAATCCAGATCGGGCTGCCTGTCGGGATCGTGCCCCGCAAAGCCCCAGGCCTCGACCAGCGGTCCGACCGTCACGTCGTAGCGCCCTTCGCTCAGGCGGCTGATGCGCTCGGCCAGACGGAGGTTGCGCAGAATGTGGCGGTCGAGCGAGTCGGTCCGGTTGTCGTTCAGGCGGCTCAGCAGCGACTCCCCGTCGAAAATCGACATCGAGGCCTTCGCCTCGCGATCCAGCTCCATGAGCGCCCAGAAAAGCTCCGGGGCGGAACAGCGGGCATCGCCCGTCGCGACAAAAGTCGTGCCCAGCATCGGACCGTTGGCGGTCACGTACTGCGCACGGCGGCCGCATCCCGCGGCGACTGCCAGCAGGACGATGATGCAGAGCGATATGAGCCGTCTGTACATACTCTTCCGGTTCCGTTCTTCGTGCAAAAATAACGTTTTCGGCGAAGTTTCCCAAAAAAGAGGCCGGCCGCACAAAAAATCCGCCGTCCGGATTGGGAATTGCGAATTAAGTTCGTACCTTTGCGCCACGCTCTGGCGTTATTCACGGTAAGGGGGATGCGTCGTAGAGTGGAACTAAATAAACTTTAACGCAATGGGTTATTTATCAGCTGAAAAAAAGCAAGAGCTTTTCGGTACGTACGGAAAGTCCAACACCGACACGGGTTCGCCTGAGAGCCAGATCGCGCTGTTCTCGTTCCGTATCAACCACCTTACGGATCATCTTCGCCGCAACAAGCACGACTTCGGCACGCAGCGCTCGCTGCTGCGTCTGGTCGGCAAGCGCCGCCAGCTGCTGGAGTATCTGAAAGAGGTCGATATCGAGCGCTACCGCGCCATCATCAAGACGCTCAATCTCCGCAAGTAGTCGCGAAGGAGGAAAAAATGGGGCTGACCAA
>CAMWGZ010000208.1 GCA_947173915.1 uncultured Alistipes sp. | reverse complement strand
TTTTAAGAAGCGGTTGCGAAGTTCTGTCGCTTGTGTTCAACAAAGATACGAAAAGTCGAGCGCAGAAACAAGCGTCAGCTTGATTCTGCCGAGACCGGAGTATTTAAGGCGAAGCCAAAGAATACGAAAAGTCGGGTGCAGAAGCAAGCATTGGCTTGATCATGCCGGGCCTGAAGTATCTAAGATGAAGCCAAAGATACGAAAAATTCCGCAAATCCGGTGCGTGCGGCCTCCGATATATTTGCGCGGGCGGTCCGATTTCCGAAGAAGGGCGGCGCGGGACAGCGGGGAGGAGGGCGGAATGTGCGGTTTTTCCGATGATTTTTATTATATTGCCGGAAATAATCGTTGCCTATGAAAAAATTGTTCGTTTTGTTGGCCGGCATGCTGTTCTGCGGCTGCTGGCAGGAGGAGGTCGATTACGCCGGGTTCAGCCGCTTC
This sequence comes from uncultured Alistipes sp., assembly GCA_947173915.1. Taxonomy (GTDB): domain Bacteria; phylum Bacteroidota; class Bacteroidia; order Bacteroidales; family Rikenellaceae; genus Alistipes. The sequence continues at coordinate 2,114 of CAMWGZ010000208.1, read as the reverse complement.
GTCTGGTGCAACGAGGGGAGCCGGCCGGTCGTGCTCTCGGTCGAGGATGCCCGGGGCGATTTCCTGCTTCGGGAGGTGACGCTCGCTCCGGGCCGGAGCGTCGAGACGGAGGAGATCGAGGGCGGGATGGCCCATTGCCCCGCTCCTTCGGAGTGCATCTGGGCCGTTGCGGTCGCCTATGAGGACGGCACTTCCGCGCGGTATGTGCGGTTGCAGGCACCTGCCGCCGCGCCGTGCGATCCCTCGCACGAAGGCAATTACACGCCCGATTTTCAGGGGCGTGCGCCCATGCGGTGCCGCTGGGTCTATACCTTTACCGACGACGATTACCGGGCTGCGGCCGAGCGCGGGGAAGGCGCGGAGTAGGCTGCGGAAGAAGCTGTCGCAGCGGCCCGCCTCGACGGCGGGCCGCGCCGTTTTCGGCGGAAGACGAAAAGAAAAGCCGGGCGGGGCGCTGTAATTCTGATTTGTTTACTATTTTTGCACAACCCGGGGGAGCGCCGCCGCGCGCGGCGGCCCGGAGACAAGCAAGAGAAACAGGAAAACAATAAAAAAACAGTTGCCATGTCGGAATTCATCTATCAGGAGCCGCTGCCCCTCGAACGGGACAACACGCGGTATCGTCTGCTGACCAAAGAGTATGTCGAAACGGTCGAGTGCGCCGGGCGGCGCATGCTCAAGATCGACCCCCGGGGGCTTGAGCTGCTGGCCCGCGAGGCCTACAACGACGTATCGTTCTACCTGCGGGCCTCGCATCTGGAGAAGCTGCGGGCCATTCTGGACGATCCGGAGGCCTCCGACAACGACCGCTTCGTCGCCTACACCATGTTGCTCAACCAGGTCGTCGCGGCCGAGGGGGAGCTGCCCACCTGCCAGGATACCGGCACGGCTATCTGCATCGGCAAGAAGGGCGAGGATGTCTATACCGGTGCGGACGACGCGGAGTGCATCTCGCGCGGGGTCTATGAGACCTACAAGGAGCGCAACCTGCGCTATTCGCAGGTGGTTCCCTTCACGATGACCGACGAGAAGAACTCGGCCACCAACCTGCCCGCCCAGATTGACCTCTACGCCACCCGGGGCAACGAGTACAAGTTCCTCTTCATTACCAAGGGAGGCGGCTCGGCCAACAAGACCTTCCTTTACCAGCAGACCAAGGCGCTGCTCAACGAGGAGTCGCTCACGGAGTTCTTCCGTACCCACATCAAGGACCTCGGCACCTCGGCCTGCCCGCCCTACCACCTGGCGGTCTGCATCGGCGGCACCTCGGCCGAAATGTGTCTGGCCACCGTCAAGAAGGCTTCGGCCGGCTACCTGGACGAGCTGCCCACCTCGGGCAACGAGGGCGGCCGCTGCTTCCGCGACCTGGAGTGGGAGGAGAAGATTCTGCGGATCTGCCGCGAGAGCGGCATCGGCGCGCAGTTCGGCGGCAAATACCTCGTGCACGACGTGCGCGTGATCCGCGCCCCGCGCCATGCGGCCTCCTGCCCGGTGGCCATCGGCGTGAGCTGCTCGGCCGACCGCAACATCAAGGGCAAGATTACCGAGGAGGGCATCTTCCTCGAGGAGCTGGAGAAGAATCCCGCCCGCTTCCTGCCGAAGGAGGCGCCGGGCATGGCTCCCGCCGTCGATATCGACCTGGACGAAGGCATGGACAAGGTGCGCGAGATCCTGACCCGCTATCCGATCAAGACCCGGCTGAACCTGCGGGGTACGCTCATCGTCGCCCGCGACATCGCCCACGCCCGTATCAAGCAGATGCTCGACCGGGGCGAGCCGATGCCCGAGTATTTCAAGAAGCATCCGGTCTATTACGCCGGTCCCGCCAAGACCCCGCAGGGCATGGCCTCGGGCAGCTTCGGTCCCACCACCGCAGGACGCATGGACCCTTATGTCGATCTGTTCCAGTCGCAGGGCGGCTCGATGGTCATGGTGGCCAAGGGCAACCGCTCGCAGGAGGTTACCGATGCCTGCCGCAAGCACGGCGGCTTCTACCTCGGTTCGATCGGCGGTCCGGCGGCGATCCTTGCCAAGAACTCGATCAAGTCGGTCGAGGTGGTCGATTTCCCCGAGCTGGGCATGGAGGCCGTGCGCAAGATCTACGTCGAGAACTT
>CAMWGZ010000207.1 GCA_947173915.1 uncultured Alistipes sp. | reverse complement strand
ATCAGGCCCAGATCGACCGCTGCCTTCCTTTCTATAAGGATGCCAACTTCTATGCGATGGAGGTCTGGGGCGGTGCCGTGCCCGACTCGGTGATGCGTTATCTGAACGAGAATCCCTGGACGCGTCTGGAGACCATCCACAAGGCGATCGGCGACGTATCGAAGCTGACGGCCCTTTCGCGCGGCCGCAACCTCTTCGGCTACGCCCCCTACACGGACGAGATCATCGACGGATTCTGCCGCAACGCGATCGAAAGCGGCCTGGGCATCATGCGCATCTTCGACGCGCTGAACGATGTGAACAACGTCAAATCGACCATCAAATACGTCAAGCAGTACGGCGGCATGGCCGACTGCGCGGTCTGCTACACCGTCGATCCGAAATACCCGGAACCGGGATTCTTCGCCAGACTGCTGGGCAAGAAGGCGCAGAAACCGGTCTTCACGGACGAATACTTCCTCGGGAAAGCCAAACAGATGGAGGCGCTCGGAGCCGACATGATCACGATCAAGGACATGTCGGGCCTGATTCCGCCCAAACGGGTCAGCACGCTGGTCAAGCTCTTCAAGAAGCACCTGCGCGTGCCCATCGACTTCCACACCCACTGTACGCCCGGCTATGGCCTCGCGTCCGTCCTGGCGGCGATCGTCGCCGGCGTGGATGTGGTCGATACCAACTGCTGGTATTTCAGCGGCGGCACGGGTGCTCCGGCCATCGAGCTGATCTATGTCTTCTGCAAGAAGCTGGGCATCGACACGGGTGTCAATATGGAGGCCGTGGCGAAGATCAACACGCAGCTCAAGGAGATCCGCAAGGAGCTTGAGTTGTCGGTATTCGGCAAGGAGAAGCCGGCCCCCAAGCCGTTCAACCCGCTGACCGACCAGCTGCCCGCCGAAATCGACGCGCAGTTCGACCGTGCGATCAAGGCGGCCCAGGCCGACGACGAGGCGACGCTGCTCGATGCCTGCCACAAGATCGAGGCCCACTTCGGATTCCCGGCTCCGAACGAGCTGGTCAAGAAGGCCGAGATCCCCGGCGGCATGTACTCCAACATGGTGGCCCAGCTGCAGCAGCTCAAGGCCGAGGAGATCCTGCCCCGCGCCATGGAGCTGATCCCGACGGTGCGTCTGGCCGCAGGTCTGCCGCCGCTGGTTACCCCCACCTCGCAGATCGTCGGTGCCCAGGCCGTCAGCTGCGCGCTGGACGAGAAGGCGGGCCGTGCGATGTACACCAACAAGAGTTCGCAGTTCGTGGCGCTCGTGAAGGGCGAATACGGCGAGACTCCCGTGAAGATCGACCCCGAATTCCGCTTCAAGATCTGCGGCGTGCGCGAGGAGACTCCCTACGATACCTCGAAGTACAAGATGCAGCCCAACCCCGAGCTGCCGGAGGCCGGAGGCGTGAAGCTGGCCGCCAACGAGAAGGAGGTGCTGCTGCTGGAGCTGTTCCCGCTGGTCGCCAAGACATTCCTTACCGACCAGAAAAAGAAGGCCTACGAAGCCGGTGCCGCGAAAGAGGCACCCCAGGCTGCCGCCGCAGCGGAAACGACCGCAAAACAGGCCATCACGGGCAACACCGTTACCGCTCCCCTGCCGGGCCGCGTCATTTCGGTAAAAGTGAAGGTCGGCGACACGATCAAGTCGGGCGACGAAGTGGTGGTTCTGGAGGCCATGAAGATGGAAAACTCGATCACGTCGAACTATTCGGGCAAAGTCAAACAGATTCTCGTACAGGAGGGAGAAAACGTTGCGACGGAAGCCGTACTGATCGAGGTGGAATAGTCCGTCCCTTACGGCAAACGAGATCGGCCCCGCCATTCGACCGGGGCCGATCCGTTTCCGGAAACACTTTTCGGGAACGCGCCCGGAGCCGTACCCGAACCATCAAAAACCGACACTGAAAAATTTCGAACAACAATGGCTTTTTTTAAAGAATTTCGAGAATTCGCCCTGAAAGGCAACGTAATGGACATGGCCGTCGGTGTCATCATCGGCGGGGCGTTCGGCAAAATCGTCTCCTCGCTGGTAAACGACATCCTGATGCCGCCCATCGGCGCCCTGCTCGGCAATACGGACTTCTCGTCGCTGCGCATCGACCTGAGCCGGATGCGCGACCTGTCGTCGAAGGCGACCTCGCTCGTCACGGACACGATCGGAACCGGCAAGGTCGAGGCCGTTCCGGCCGAGCCGATCTACTGGAACTACGGAGCCTTCATCCAGCAGTGCGTCGATTTCACGATCCTCGCCCTCTGCGTATTCCTGATGGTCAAGATGATGAACCGTCTGATGAAGAAGAAGGAGACTCCTGCTCCGCCGGCAACGCCTCCGGCCCCTTCGAAAGAGGAGGTGCTGCTTACCGAAATCCGCGACCTGCTCAAAGCGCAGCAGGAGCACAAATAGAACCGAAAGGCCGCTGTCCGTTTTGTGGGAACAGCGGCCTTTTTCTTTGCCGGAGAGCTGCGGTGCGAATCACTGTTTGCCGCTATCCTGCTGCCTGTTGCGCGTATAGAGCTGCGTCACGTACACCGTGAAGATCGGGAACATCAGCATGCCCATCGTCGGCAGCAGCACGGT
>CAMWGZ010000206.1 GCA_947173915.1 uncultured Alistipes sp. | reverse complement strand
CTCAATCTGGACGGAAGCGTCTTCACGATCAATCCGTCGGTCGGCTACTTCTTCCGGGACAACATGTCGGCCGGCGTGCGCTTCGGCTACAGCGACCTCAAGGGTTCGCTCAACACGGCCAACCTGAACCTGGGAGAGCAGAACGGCATCAACCTGTCGCTCGACAACGTCCACCTGCGGAACAACTCGCTCTCCGTCGGGCTGTTCTTCCGCTCCTACGCGGGTCTCGACAGCAAGGGCCACTTCGGCTTCTTCAGCGAAGTCGATCTTTCGATGGAAAGCGGCCGTTCGGAATTTACCTATGCGACCGGCGGAGAGCTGCGCACCTCGCGCAGCGACAACATGAAGCTGTCGCTGGGATTCAACCCCGGTCTGGCGGTTTACATCTTCCCGAACGTCTGCAGCAGCGTGTCGTTCGGACTGGGCGGCATCGAATACACCAAAATCCGGCAGAAAGACGACGAGGGCAACCTCATCGGCCAGCGGACCGCCTCGAAGATGCGGTTCCGGCTCAACCTGCTCAACATCCGCATCGGCGTGAACATACACCTCTGGAACAAGAAATCCGGCAAAGCATGACAAAGTACCTCCGCCTCCCGCTGCTCGCCCTGTGCGCGCTGCTCGGCTCCTGCATCGGCAACACCATCCCCTATCCCGTCGTTCCGCTTCAGATTCTGAACGTCGAAGGTCAGGGATTTACCTTCTCCGCAGCGGACATAGACAGCGAAAACCGGGTCGTGACGCTCCACCTGGAGGAGCAGACCGACCCGAGCCGCGTACGGATCGAGCAGATCGCCGTTACCGAAGGGGCCGCAGCATCGACTCCCCTGTCGGGCGTGTTCGATCTGCGCACCCCGTACTACATTACGCTGTCGCTTTACCAGGACTACGAGTGGACGATCGTCGCCACGCAGCAGATCGAACGCTACTTCGATGTCGAATCGCAGATCGGCTCGGCGACGATCGACGCAGCGCAGCGCACCGCCACGGCCTACGTCTCGGCGGACACCGATCTGTCCGACATAAAAGTGACGCGGCTGAAACTCGGACCGGCGGATATCACGACGATGACCCCGTCGATCGAGGAGCTGACCTCGTTCACGGAGGAGATCGTGGGCGGAGGCGGCCTGCGGTACGTATATCTCTCGTACCACGACATCAAAGAAAAATGGGCGCTTTACGTCATTCCGACCGACACCCGGATCCGCTTCACGCAGCTCGATGCCTGGAGCGGGGTGATCTGGGCCTATGCCGAGGGCAACAGCAACGCCGAACTGGGCTTCCGCTACCGCACGTCCGGAGCGGAGGAGTGGAACGAGGTAGCCAAAGAGGAGCTTTCCGTCTCAGGCGGAGCGTTCAGCGCCTGCATCGCCGGACTCGCACCCGAAACGCAATACGAACTGGTCGCCTACTCGGGCGAGGACGAGACGGAGATCGCGACCGTCGAGACGGGTCCCATGACGCTCCTGCCCAACGGAGGCTTCGAGGAGTGGGCCACGATCAACAACGTCGTCTGCCCCTACCTCGAAAACGGACCTGCATTCTGGGGTACGGGAAACACGGGTGCCCGCGTCGGCGGCGTGATCCCGACCAACAGCACGACCGACATCCGCCCCGGAAGCTCGGGACAGTATGCCGCCCGGCTGGAATCCAAGGCCGTTCTGGGAAGCATCCTGGCGGCCGGCAACCTCTTTACGGGCCGCTTCTGCGCCGTCCGCAACGGCACCAACGGCATCGTCGGCTTCGGGCAGCCCTTCGAGCAGCGCCCGACGGCACTGCGGGGATGGTTCAAATACAATCAGGGCGCACTGAACGTCATCAAGACCCAGCCGCCGGGTCTCGACCTCAAAAAAGGCGATCCCGACAACGGCATGATCTACATAGCCCTCGGTACGTGGACTCCGGAGAAATACGGAGAAAGCGGCGGCGAAATGTTCGGCACGCCCGAAACCCCGGTGGCGATCGACACCCGCAACACGGCTTCGTTCTTCGACCCGACGGGACCGGACGTGATCGCTTTCGGCGAGATGCCGATTACCGAGACCGTCGCCGAGTGGCGGGAGTTTACCATTCCGCTCAAATACGTCGCCACGGACCGGAAGCCCACCCACCTTATCGTCGTCTGCACGGCCTCGCGCTGGGGCGACTACTTCACGGGAAGCAGTTCGAGCGTTCTCTGCGTCGATGACGTCGAACTGATCTACGACCGGCTGGAGTAACGGCGCGCCAAAGCTGCGGCGGCGTTCCGCACGGATGAAAAACCCCCGGACTCATTCCGAGTCCGGGGGTTTCGTCTCACAGCAGCCTGCTGCGCCCAACCCGGGAAAAGCCGCCGCCATTCGCATGCCGGCCACGCAACCGAGCGGTTGCAGCCGTATCCCCAGCCGCGACCGCAAAAAAAAACGGGCCGTTCCGACCCGATCTTCCTCCGATCCGCCGCAGCGGATGCCCTGCCGTTCGCTCCGCTGCCGGTCTTCCGCCGGGCAAGGGACTCAAAGCATCCGGCAATACTTTTCGTAGCGGCGCATTACCTCATCGACAAACCCCGCCGTCTCAACATAGCCGGTAAAACGGCCGCAGCGGACCACT
>CAMWGZ010000205.1 GCA_947173915.1 uncultured Alistipes sp. | reverse complement strand
ACAACTTCACACAGAGTACTCCAACATCATGTGCAAATATAAGTTCAAATATTGAATTTTTAAGCACTACAAAGACACAATCATCATCATTGTTTCTGATACGGCATGACGGGAAATCGGTTAAAATTATTGAGAAAATCAATGGGTCTGACCCAGGAACAGTTAGCCCAGCGGCTGGGGATCGGGAAAGCGGCCCTCTCGATGATCGAGACGGGCAAGGCGGCCCTCTCCTCGCGCAACAAGAACATTCTTGTTCAAGAATTGAATGTCAATCCCGACTGGCTCGACGAAGGAAGCGGAGAGATGTTCAACGCGAAGCCCGACTTCACGGCCTACCTCCACCGCACGGACAACTCCCTTCCGCTGCAAAGCGTCCCCCTCTACTCGGTCGAGGGGACGGCGGGACTGGTCCCCCTCTTCTCCGACGCGACACAGGCGCGCCCGGTCAATTTCATCCACATTCCCAACCTGCCCAAGTGCGACGGGGCGATCTACATCGTCGGCGACTCGATGTACCCGCTGCTGAAAAGCGGCGACATCGTCCTCTACAAGCAGCTCAAGGACATAGCCGACATCTTCTGGGGCGACATGTACCTGCTCTCGATCGACCTCGACGGCGAAGAGTACATTACCGTGAAATACATCCAGAAGTCCGAACGCGAAGGCCACGTGAAGCTCGTCAGCCAGAACCCCCACCATGCCGACAAGGAGGTGGCCATCGACCGCATCCGGGCGCTGGCTCTGGTCAAGGCAAGCATCCGGATGAACTCGATCCGCTGATCCCGGCACGGCTCCGGAAGAGACCGCCCGGCGGGTGCGAAAACGGCCCCGCCGCGACCCGCCGAAAGCGGGCCGGAGGGTAATTTTCAGCCCGTTGCATCCCCTCTTTCCTTTTTAATTGCGATTTTATGGCTTTAATCGCAATATATTTCCTATCTTTGTCACACTGTTCGATCTCCTTTTTCGGAAGTATCCCGCGTTGCTTCGCACCCGGGCCGTTTTCGCACAAAGGGAGGCGAGCGGTTTGCGGCAGAAACCATATTACTAAACACACAATAAAGCAATGAAAGAAAACATGGTACAAGAACTGCAGGACGTCGTGATCCGCTTCTCGGGCGACTCGGGCGACGGCATGCAGCTGACCGGTACGCTCTTTTCAGACACTTCAGCCCTGCTCGGAAACGGCATCTCGACCTTTCCCGACTATCCCGCCGAGATCCGCGCACCGCAGGGAACCGTAGCCGGCGTTTCCGGTTTCCAGGTACACTTCGGCGCGCAGCGTCAGCTCAACCCGGGCGACTTCTGCGACGTGCTGGTGGCGATGAACCCTGCGGCGCTCAAGGCCAACCGCAAGTGGCTCAAGCCGGGCGCTACGGTCATCCTCGACGAAGACTCGCTGACGGAAGAACACCTCAAGAAGGCAGGTTTCGCCACGCTCGACCCCATCGCCGAGCTTAACCTGGGCGACTTCAACGTCGTGATCCCCAACATCACGGAGATGACCAAGCAGGCCCTCGCCGACTCCGGTCTGGACAACAAGGCGATGGTCAAGTGCAAGAACATGTTCGCGCTGGGCATTTGCTTTTACCTCTACAACCGTCCCGAGGACCACGCCAAGCGCTACCTCGACAGCAAGTTCGCCAAGAAGAACCCCGCCGTCGCCGAAGCCAACAAGCGCGCCATCGATGCCGGTTACAACTATGCGGCCAACACCCACCAGTTCGCCAACACCTACACCGTCGCTTCGGGCCAGATGGAGAAAGGCACCTACCGCTCGATCAGCGGCAACGTGGCAACGGCATGGGGCCTCTGCGCCGCCAGCGAGAAGAGCGGCCTGCCCCTCTTCTGCGGCTCCTACCCGATCACTCCCGCGACGGTCATCCTCGAAGAGCTGGCCAAGCGCAAGGATCTGGGCGTAAAAACCGTACAGGCCGAGGACGAGATCGCGGGCATCTGCACCGCCATCGGCGCCTCGTTCGCCGGCAACTTCGCCGTGACGACCACTTCGGGTCCGGGTCTCTCGCTCAAGAGCGAGGCGCTGGGTCTGGCCGTGATGACCGAGCTTCCGCTGGTCGTGGTCGATGTACAGCGCGGCGGCCCCTCGACGGGTCTGCCGACCAAGACCGAGCAGAGCGACCTGCAGCAGGCGCTTTACGGCCGCAACGGCGAAAGCCCCGTGGCCGTCATCGCAGCCTCGATGCCGAGCGACTGCTTCCACTACGCCTTCGAGGCGGGCCGCATCGCGATGGAGCACATGACTCCGGTCATCCTCCTCTCGGACGGCTTCATCGCCAACGGCTCCGAGCCGTGGAAGATCCCCTCGATGAAGGACTACCCCGCGATCAACCCGCCGATCATCGACAAGACCGAGGACGGAGGTCCCTTCATGCCCTACGCCCGTAACGAGAAGCTGGCCCGCAGCTGGGCATTCCCCGGCAAGGCAGGTCTGGAGCACCGCGTGGGCGGTCTGGAGAAGGACCACCTGAAGGGCAGCATCTCAATCGACCCGCAGAACCACCAGGAGATGACCGAAACCCGTGCCGCGAAGATCGCCAAGATCGCCGACTACATTCCCCGTCAGACGGTTTACGGCGACGAGGAGGGC
>CAMWGZ010000204.1 GCA_947173915.1 uncultured Alistipes sp. | reverse complement strand
CGCATGGCCCGGGCTTTCGCCCGCAAGAACGCACACGATGCGGATGAGTCGCAGGGCACCGAACTGGGGCAGGCCATCTCGCTGGCGGCCATCTCCTTCTCGGAGCGGGCGGAGCACGACACGCGGGGCCGGGTCCTCGTGCTGATTACCGACGGCGAGGGGCACGACTCCGGTGCCCTCGAAGCGGCGAAACGGGCCGCCGAACAGGGCATCCGGATCTTCACGATCGGCATCGGCACGCCCGAGGGGGCACCGATCCGCATCGACGGAGAGTTCATTCGGGATGAAAACGGAGAGATGGTGGTCTCGAAGCTGGGCGAAGGGCTGCTCGAAGAGATCGCCCGCACCACTGACGGAGCCTACATCCGCTCGACCAACCAGTCGCTCGGACTCGACGAAATCTTCCGCACGATCAATGCGATGGAGCAGGGCGAACTGCAGGCGCTCCGCTTCGAGGAGTACGACGAACAGTTCCAATACCTGATCGGCGCGGCGCTCGTGCTGCTGCTGGTCGAATTCCTGCTGCTCGACCGCCGCAATCCCCGCCTGCGCCGCTTCAACATTTTCGACCGCACGCAGGAGGAGGCATAGAATATTGAAAAAGGCCGCACGACGGCGGCCGAAAGATCAAAGCGGAGCCTGCTCCTCCTGCTCCCGGAGAATAAGAAAGCGGTTCCATGAGGGCGGGAAGCCCGCCGCATCGAGATGACGGCAGAGGGATATCGCGCAACCGGCCATGCGCCGGCGCTCTGCGGCATCTTCCGAGGCGCGGCACAGCCCGAACAGCAGCTCGGCGAAGGACTCCAGATGCTCCTCGCCGAATCCGTAGCGTCCGCGCAGCTCCCCGATGAAATCCTCCTCCGCCAGCAGCGCGTCCAGCTCCAGACCGATCGCATCGAACAGCTCGGCGCGGCACGCCTCAACCTGCTGCCGCTCCGTACCGCTCCCCGCACCCATGCGCAGGAGCAGCCCCCGGAGCAGCACTCCGATCTTGTCGATCTCGCGTACGATATAGTCCTCCATAAAGAAAAAATAGGAAAGGTCAGACGGCGGCGCCCGTCAGGGCACGCACGGCGGCACGCCCCTCCTCGCCCAGAGCGAGCGAGTAGCGATTGACGAAAAAGTCGATGTGGTTGTCAATGACTCCGTCGTCCAGCTCCTGCGCATGGGCCTTGACGAAGTCGCGCGAGGCATCGCGGTGGGCGAAGGCGTACTCGATGCTCTCGCGCAGCAGCCGCTCGACCTGCCGCCGCACCCCGTCGGGCAGCGTCCGCCGGATGACGATGGCTCCGAGCGGCAGGGGCAGCCCCGTGCGCCGCTCCCACTCCTCGCCCAGATCGGCGATAAGCTCCAGCCCCAGCTCCCGATAGACGAAACGCCCCTCGTGGATCAGCACGCCGCCGTCGAACTCCCCGGCGGCGACCGCCGGAGCGATCTGCGAAAAGAGCATCGGCACCCGCTCCCCGACGGCGGGGAACAGCCTCCGAAGCAGGGCGTTGGCCGTCGTATGCTCGCCCGGCACGGCCACGCGCCGCACCGAATCGGGCCGCACGCCGCGCCGCGTGACGAAGACGGGTCCGTTGCCGCGCCCGAGCGCCGAACCGCTCTCCGACAGCTCGTAGCGGTCGAGCAGTTCGGGCAGCAGCGCATAGCTGATCTTGCTCACGTCGGGTTCGGCGCACGCCGCACGACGGTTCAGCTCCTCGATGTCGTAGAACTCGGGGCGGAACTCCAGCTCCCCGCAGTCGATGCGTCCGTTGAGCAGCGCATCGAACATGAACGTGTCGTTCGGGCAGGGCGAGATATGGAGCCGAAGGGGGAATTTTCCACTCATGACGGTACGATCAGCGTTCGGTGTTCCGGCCCCCGCTTCGGCCGAAGCGGCCCAGCACCCAGCCGGCCGCGAAGGTAACGAGGAAGAGCAGGATCTTCCAGAGCTGGTTCGAAAGCCAGAAATAGATGTTCTTCGAGAAGACGATCACGAGCACCAGCGCCACGACGATCAGCACGATGTAAACGATCCACTTTTTATTCATATTCGGCGAGTATTTCGGTTAATGTCCGTTTCAGGGCCTCCAGACTCTCCCCGATCCGCCACGCTGAGCGCGGATCGTCCGTGTAGTTCGAGACGGCGCGCACCTCGGCGCACGGGATGCCGAACTGCCGGCAGACGGAGAAGAAGGCCGCACCCTCCATGTTTTCAATTTGCGTGCCGCAGGCGGGCGCTCCGCAGCGGCTGGTCGTATTTCCCTCGACCGCACGCAGCCCCGCAGGAAGAAAACCGGCCTCATAACGCACCCCATAGCGGGCCGGCAGCTCCCCGACCCGTTCTGCGGCGACGGCGACCACCTCGCAGCGGGCTATCGAGCGGTCGTAGGCACCCGCTATGCCGGCCAGAATCAAGCGCTCGGGCCGCTCGGCGGCGATTACCGCCGCCGTCGCAGCGGCGGCAGCAGCCATGCCGACCCCGGCGATCCGGATCGCCGCACCGGGCAGGGCGGCCCGCAGCGGGGCCGCCTCCTCCTCGGTGGGTATGAGCAGAACGACAGCCATCGGCACCTACCGGCCCACGACCGCCTCCAGCTCCTCGACCGTCACGGGGATATGCT
>CAMWGZ010000203.1 GCA_947173915.1 uncultured Alistipes sp. | reverse complement strand
GGTAGAGCTGAACGAGGTTCAGGTAGTCGAACGCACGGATGGCCAGGGCCTGTCCGCGGTAAGCGCGGGCCGTCGGGTCCTCCTCATCGGGCGAAACGGCGGCGATGATGCGGTTGGCGATACCCATCTGCTTGTAGAAATGGTTCCAGATGAAGTAGGCCACGTCCGAGGTCGTGGTGCGGTCGGTCATCGTCAGCGAGCTGTCGAACCAGTTGTAACCGCTGTCCTCCGAGGGCATGTCCTGACCCATCGAGTCCATCATCAGCATGACGGCCGCGTAGCCGAAGTCGTAGTGGCGCGTAGCTCCGTACCACTCGGCGATGGCTGCGTATTCGATCATCGAGGAGTAGAGACCCAGCACGTCGGCCTGGAGCTTCTCGGGATCCTGACCGTAGATGTAGTCTTTCTGGCCCTCGGTCATCGTGCCGCCCTCGGGCACGGTGTTGAGATCGTCGCTGCACGCGGTAACCGCCAGCGCACTCAGAGCGATCGCAATGAACTTGTTGTATATTTTCATAATCGGTATCGTTTAAGAATTAGAACGTGAGGTTGATACCGCCCGAGACGGTGCGGATCGGCGCGTAGCGGTAGTTACCGGCCGTGGTGTAGGACTGACGCGGATCGAGACCTTTGCGCTTGGCGAAGAGTGCCACGTTGTCGGCGGCCATGTAGATGCGCAGTTTGGCGATACGCAGTTTCGACGTCCAGGCGCGGGGCAGCGTGTAACCCAGCGTGATGTTGGTGATGTCGAGGTAGTTCGAGCTGGTCAGGAAGCGGTCCGAAGTGCCGTTACCGTAGTTGTCGGCCGAGTAGAGGCGCGGTACGTCGGTCGAGCCGGCCTCGTCGCCGATCTGCCATGCCTTCAGAATATCCTTGTGCCAGTTCGTTCCGGCCGAATTGGCCGTACCGGCGTGCATCAGGCTGGCGTAGGTGCTGTCGTAGATCTTGCCGCCGAGCTGGTAGGCGAAGGCGATCGAGAAGTCTACGCCGTAGCACTCCAGCGACGTGCCGAAACCGCCGTAGACCGAAGGCAGCATGTTGCCCGTGGCGAAACGGTCGGCCGTTCCGTAGTTGGTCGTCGTCGTACCGTCGGCCTTGTACCAGGTCGACTGTCCGTTTTCGTTGACACCGGCGTATTTGCGCAGATACATCTGGTAGCGCGACTCGCCCTCGCGGTAGATGTACGATCCGTCGATCCACTCGCCGCCGAGCGACTCGTCGAGCTCGGTGATCTTGTTCTTGAGGTAGGTGAGGTTGGCGTTGAGCGTCCAGGTGACGTTCTTGGTCTGGAATACCGTGCTGTTGAGGTCGATTTCCAGACCCGAGTTACGCATCGAACCTACGTTCTTGGGGTAGTATGCGTAGCCGACCGTGTTGGGCGTGGGCATGTAGTAGAGCATGTCCGACGTCTTGCGGTTGAAGTACTCGACGCTACCTGCCAGACGTCCGCGCCAGAAGCTGAACTCGGCTCCCACGTTGAACGAGTGGCTGGTCTCCCAGGTGATCTCCTCGTTGCCCTTGTAGGAGAGAGCCGCGGCGAAGTCGCCGTCCATCTCCGAAAGGTTGTACTGGTCGGCATAGGGGTAGTAGTTGACGTATCCGTCCTGATAGAGCAGGTTGTCGTTGCCCTGCACACCGTACGAAGCCTTCACCTTCAGCAGGTCGATCCACTTCGAGCCGGCCAGGAAGTTCTCCTTGGAGAGGATCCAGCTCGCACCCACCGAGCCGAAGTTACCCCAGCGGTGGTCTTTGTGGAAGCGCGAGGAGGCGTCGCGGCGGTACGAAGCCGATACGTAGTATTTGCCGTCGTAGTCGTACTTGACCTGGGCCAGGTAACCCTCCGTCGAGTAGTTGTCGGTGTAGGAGTCGTTCGACTGCGACTTGATGGCGTTGTTGAGCTCCAATACGTCGGGGTTGAAGACCTTCTCACGGCCGCCCTGCAGGTAGGAGTAGGTCCACTTGTAGCTCTCGTGGCCGGCCAGGATGTCGAGGTTGTGCTTCTCGCCGAACGTGTGGGAGTAGTTGAGCAGCTGCTGCTGGTTGATGGCCAGCTCGCGCTTGTTGGCTACGTAGATTACGCCGCCCACCGACGCATACTGTCCGTAGTAGGGATTGTAGAGGCGCTGGTAGCGGTAGGTCGAGAGGTCGGCTCCCAGGTTATAGGTGAACGACAGCCCCTTGACGATGTCCACCGTTGCATAGTAGCGCGACGAGAAGTCGTCGTAGGTATAGACCGCCTTGTCGAGCTCCCACAGCGAGGCGGGGTTCGAGCCCGACATGAAAGTACGCTTGTAGGGCATGCCGCTGTTGTTGTCGCCGAAGTCGTACATCGTATAGCCGTGGCGGTCCTTCATGATGTTGCCCTCGGTGTCGCGCACGTAGAGCGGGTAGATCGGAGCGATGACGCCCGTCAGGTAGAAGAGGTTGACCGACGAACCGCTCGAGGTCTGGTTTACCGGGTTGCGGTTCTCGACGTTCGAATAGGACATGTTGGCGCCGAACTTGAGCCACTTCTTGGCCTGGTAGTCGGCCTTCAGACGGGTCGAATAGCGCGTGAAGCCCGAGTTGGACATGATACCCGAGTCGTCCAGATAACCCAGCGACGCGTAGTAGTTCATGCGGTCCGTGTTACCCGAGATGGTGGCGTTGTACTC
>CAMWGZ010000202.1 GCA_947173915.1 uncultured Alistipes sp. | reverse complement strand
AGCTCGCTTGCATTTTGCCGAGCGGGAGTATCTAAAACGAAGTTAAAGATACGAATAAGCGAGAGCAAAAGCAAGCTCGCTTGCATTTTGCCGAGCGGGAGTATCTAAAACGAAGTTAAAGATACGAAAAGTCGAGAGCAGAAACAAGCATTCGCTTGCCCCATGCCGGCACGGAGTATCCGAACCGAAGTTTTTTCGCTATCTTGCGCGAAAATTCAAAAAATCCGCAAAGACGATGGATATTCTGGAACTGCGCCGCTACTGCCTCTCGCTGCCCCTGGCCGAGGAGTGCACCCCCTTCGACGAGACGACGCTGGTATTCAAGATCGGGGGCAAGATGTTCTGTTACACCGACATGGTCCGCTTCGACCAGCTCGCCGTCAAGTGCGATCCCGACGAGGCGATCCTCCTCCGCGAGCGTTATCCCGACCGGGTCGTTCCCGCCTTTCACAGCAACAAGCGCCACTGGAACGGAATCGCAGTCGGCAGCGACCTGAGCGATGCCTTCATCCGGGAGCAGATCCGCGCCTCCTACCGGCTGGTGGTCGGAGGCATCACGCCCAAAGCCCGGCGGCAGGAGCTGGAGGAGCTGATCGAAAAGACGGGGCTACCCGAAGAGTAGCCCCGCCCCATACGACTCTCGGTCGTTCTATGCCTGTCCGCACCGCATGACCCGCCGCCAGCGCAGGTAGCCCGCGACGGACATTGCCAGGTAGATCACGTAGAGCGAAGCGGTGAGCGGAATCTCCTTGTAGAAGTACAGCCCGACGGTTATCGCATTGACGAAGAACCACACACCCCACTGTTCGAGGTATTTGCGCGAAAGCATCCACATGCCCACGATACTCATCGCGGTGGTCATCGCGTCCCAGAAAGGCACCGTGCTGTTCGTGAACCGGACCAGCACCCACCAGATCGCGGCGTGAATCCCGGCGTAAGCGACCGCGAGCAGGGGCCACAGCCGCAGCGGAACGCGCACGATCCGCCCGCCGCTCTTCGCGCTTCGATGCAGCACCTTCCAGGCCCAATAGCCGTAGAGGCTGGCCAGCAGGTAATAGACGTTCATCGCGAAATCGGCATACAGTCCCGACAGAAAATAGAGCGTGCCGTGCACCAGGGGCATGACCAGCCCGACGAGCCACAGCCGAATATCGGCCTTGTACTCCAGCCACAGATAGAGCAGTCCCAGCATGAAGCCGACGACCTGCAAGACGAGTTTCAGTTCCATGGCACCCGGAATCAGAAGCGGATCGTTACGTTGGCCAGCACATGCAGCGGTGCCGACGGGAAATAGAACGCCTCGTCGGTCCGCTTGCCTCCCACGACGGAGGAGTAGCCATAACCGTTGTTGCAGTAGTCCGCGTTGAACAGATTGAGGAGCTGCACGCCGAAGCGGACGCTTCCGACACGGGCGGTGGAGAACTCATAGCCCAGCTCCAGATCGGTCACGCAGTAGCCGTCGAGCGAAAGTGCGTCGTTGCGGCCGTTGGTAAAATACTGCTGGCCGACGTATTGCGTGTGCAGCAGCGCGCTGAACCCCTTCGCATGGAAGTCGAGCATCAGGCCCGAAACCACCGACGGAGAGTAGGAAAGGGTCGAGGTGCCGATATAGAACTCCTTTTCTCCCAAATAGTTCCAGTCGGCATCGTATTCCGACACATACTCCGAATAGCGCTCCACCCGGTTCTGGCTCAGCGTCGCATTCGCCCCGAGGGTAAACCAGCGGGTCAGCGCCAGCGAGGCCGACAGCTCCACGCCCCGTCGGTAGCTGTGGGGAATGTTGCGGAAAAGCTCCTGTCCCGTGTCCGAAAGTTCGCCCGTAGCGACCAGCTGGTCCTTGTAGGACATGTAGTAGAGGTTCACGCCCGCCTCGAAACGGCCGTCGGCATAGAGGTAGCCCAGCTCCCAGTCGTAGAGCCGTTCGGCCACAGGCTGCCCGTCGCCGCGCGTATCGGTGAAGTTGTTGCGCGTCGGCTCCTTCTGCGCTACGGCGAACGAAAGGTAGGCCTTGTGGTGTTTCGCGAAGTTGTAGTTGATGCCCGCCTTGGGGTTGAAGAAGTCGTACCGGCGGCGGATGTCGAGGGTCTGGAGCGTAGAGGTCACGCTGCTGAAGTTGTCGTTGGTACCCGTTATGTCGTGCCGGATGTGGCGGTACTGGAGGTCGGCGTAGAGGTTCAGGCCGCGCGCAGCCTCCCAGTTGATCTTGGCGAAGAGGTTGGCATCGTACTTCGCGGAGGTGTTGCTGTAATACTCATAGGGCCGGAAGTCGGGGGCGGCGACAAGGGAAAGCACCCGTCCCCAGTGCAGGCCGTCGTACATGTTCGCCGCACCGCCCAGGGCCAGGCGCACGCGCCCCTGCGTGTAGTTGGCCGACACCACCGCCCCGCCGAAGTGGGTCTTCATCGACTTGCGGCGGATCAGGTTGCTCTCGGTAATCGGAAGCGCGGGGTCGTCCGTCGGAATCGGGGCGATGCCGTACTCGGAAAGATCCTGGCCGTTCTTGTACTGGTTGTAATAACCCGAACCGTAGGTGTAGTGGCCCGTCGCATTGAGCGTCCAGCGCGCGTTGAAGCGATGAGTGGCGATCAGCTGGTTGTTGATCTGCGGGTAGGTGTCGGTCTGGTCGTCGGAGACGGAGACCGCGCCGTCGGCATGCTT
>CAMWGZ010000201.1 GCA_947173915.1 uncultured Alistipes sp. | reverse complement strand
GGGCTGCAATCCGTTCAACCCCGCACTGGTGGGGCGTGTCTTCCTGCTGTTCGCGTATCCGGTGCAGATGACCCTTTTCCCGCGTCCCGAGGGAGCGATGGTCGATGCCTTTTCGGGTGCCACGCCGCTGGCGGCGGTCAAGTCCCGGGCGATTTCCCATGTGGCGGTCGATTATCAGGACCTGCTTTTCGGCTCCATTCCCGGTTCGCTTGGGGAGATCTCGGCCCTGCTGCTGCTCGTGGGCGGAGCCTACCTGTTGTGGCGGCGGGTCATCACGTGGCATATTCCCGTCGCAGTGCTGGGGACGATGGCGCTCTTCGTCCTCTTCGTAGGACTGGGAGAGGGGATGCGCGGCGAGGAGCTTTGGTCGTTTCCGTTGTTCCATCTGCTTGCCGGCGGTGCGATCCTGGGCGCGTTCTACATGGCGACCGATTACGTTACCTCGCCGATGACTCCGCCGGGCATGATCCTCTACGGTGTGGGCATCGGTGCCGTTACGGTGCTGATCCGGCTGTGGGGTGCCTATCCCGAAGGCATGTCGTTCGCGATCCTGCTGATGAATGCGGTCACTCCGCTGATCAACAAATACGTCAAACCCCGCCGGTTCGGTGTAAAATAGGGAGAGTATGAAAAGTACGTTGTTCAATATGGTTGCCGTGCTCTTCACGATTACCCTGCTCGCTTCGGCAGGCGTGGGGGCCGTGCAGCTGATTACCGAGAAGCCGATCGCTCAGGCGCGGGCGGCGGCGACGCGCGAAGCGCTGCTCCAGGTGCTGCCTCCCTTCGAGGGGGAGCCGATCGCGGAGGAGATGACCGAGGATGAGCTTCCCGTGAAGCTCTATACCGCTTCGGCGGCCGGCGTGCCGGTCGGCTATGCCGTCGAGACGATGACCAAGAGCGGTTTCAACGGCCTGGTGCGGCTGATGGTCGGATTCGCCCCGACGGGCGAGGTGCTCAACATTCGGGTGGTCGAGCAGGCCGAGACCCCGGGGCTGGGCACCAAGATGGCGGACGAGGAGAATCCGCTGCTGCGCAGCTTCGTGGGACGCGATCCGGGGCGGATGACCCTGCGCGTGGCTAAGGACGGCGGCGATGTGGAGGCGCTGACGGCGGCGACGATCTCGTCGCGCGCTTATGTCGATGCCGTGGCGCGTGCCTATAGGGTCTTCTGCCGGGCGACGGGCGCTGCGGTTCCCGAGGCGGCGGAGGCAGTCTCGGGGGCGACTCGTGGGGCCGATGGCACGTCGGGTGCTACGGCTCCGGCGCAGACTCCGGAAACGGACGCAGAGCAGAAAGGAGGTAGCAATGAATAATCTGAAGGTATTGGTAAACGGTATTGTCAAGAGCAATCCGACGTTCGTGCTGGCGCTCGGCATGTGTCCGACGCTCGGCACCACCACCTCGGCCGGCAACGGATTCGGCATGGGTGTGGCGACGATGGCGGTGCTGGTGCTGTCGAATCTGGTGGTCTCGCTCATCAAGAACCTGATTCCCGACAAGGTGCGCATCCCGGCGTTCATCGTGGTCATCGCCTCGTTCGTCACGATCATCGGCATGCTGATGCAGGCCTTCTTTCCTGCGCTGTATGCCAGCCTGGGAGTCTTCATCCCCCTGATCGTCGTGAACTGCATCATTCTGGGACGCGCCGAGGCGTTCGCCTCGAAAAACGGGCCGCTGGCCTCCGTTGCGGACGGTGTGGGAATCGGACTCGGATTCACGTGGGCGCTGACGCTCGTCGGTGCCGTCCGCGAGGTGCTCGGCAGCGGTGCGATCTTCGATTATCCGCTGGGCATCGGAGACTATACGCCCCTGGTGTTCGTGCTGGCTCCGGGCGGATTCCTGGTGCTGGGCTATCTGATGGCGTTGTTCAACAAATTAATGAAGAAATAGGGTATGGAGCAGCTCTCTTATTTTGCCATAATCATCGGCGCGATCTTCGTCAATAATGTCGTGCTGGCGCAATTCCTCGGCATCTGTCCGTTTTTGGGCGTTTCGTCGAAGGTCGAGACCTCGCTCGGCATGGGTGCTGCCGTGACCTTCGTTATGGCCCTCGCCTCGGTAGTGGCTTGGGCGCTCCAGACCTATGTACTGGTGCCGCTGGGAATCGAGTACATGCAGACGATCGTTTTCATTCTGGTCATCGCCGCCTTGGTGCAGATGGTCGAGATCATGCTCAAGAAGATCTCGCCGGCGCTCTATCAGGCGCTCGGAATCTTCCTGCCGCTCATTACCACCAACTGTGCGGTGCTGGGCGTTGCGATCCTGATGATCTCGAAAGAGTTCAATCTGTTGCAGAGCGTCGTCTATTCGATTGCGACCGCTGTGGGATTCGCTCTGGCGCTGGTCATCTTCGCCGGTATCCGCGAACGGCTCGAGTGGGAGAATATCCCCAAGGCCATGCAGGGGATTCCCGTCGCATTGGTAACCGCCGGTATTCTGGCGATGGCTTTCATGGGATTCTCCGGGTTGGTGTAGCCACACACTTCCGAATGTCCGCCATCCCGGGGATGTAGAAACTCGGGAGGAGGGGAAACGACGGAAACGCTCGGGAGCATTCGTACCTTTTGCGAACGCTCCCGAGCGTTTCCGTTGCATGTCGTGCGGGGCGCTTTCGGCGTAGCGCCTTTCGTTCTCCGGGGCGGAGGATCGATGCAATGTTAGATTGCAAAA
>CAMWGZ010000200.1 GCA_947173915.1 uncultured Alistipes sp. | reverse complement strand
TGATAGAAAAATATGGATAAAAACCGTTACTTCCAAATACGGACTGGAAAGTGTTAAAATAATAAAGTCGCTGATATACAGCAACTTTATTCTAAATAGTTATGGTTGCTTATGGTTATTTCCAAGCCATCACTTGCCGATGCAGAACTTTGAGAATATCCGCACTAGGATGTCGTCGCTGGTAATGCGGCCCGTTATCGTGCCGAGGTGGTGGGCGACCAGGCGGATCTCCTCGGCGAGCAGATCCGCGGGGAGGTTGTCGTCGAGGGCTTCGAGGGCGCGGTGCAGCGCGTCGTGCGCTTCGCCGAGGGCCTCGAGGTGGCGGCTGTTCGAGACGACGGGGTCGCCGTCGAAGAGGCTGTCCGTGTCGAGTGTCGCCCGCAATCCCGACAGCAGCTCCTCGATCCCCTCGCCCCTCTGTGCCGAGATGAAGAGGGTGCCGGGCGGTGTCTGTTCCGGGGCGATGAGCTTGTGCGGACTGTCCGATTTATTGACCACGAGCAGCCGGGTCTGCTCCTTGCCGACGGGCAGCAGCTCGGGCAGCGGGCGGGTCGCATCGAGGAGCTGGAGCACGATGCGTGCCCGGGCGAGTGCCTGGTGCGTGCGGTCTATGCCCAGCTGTTCGATCCGGTCGTCCGTCGTGTGGAGTCCGGCCGTGTCGATGAAACGGAACAGCACGCCGTCGATGTTGATCCGCTCCTCGATGGTGTCGCGCGTGGTGCCGGCTACCTCCGAGACGAGCGCCCGCTCTTCGCCGAGCAGCCGGTTGAGGAGGGTGCTTTTCCCGACGTTTGGTTCGCCGACGATGGCTACGGCGACCCCCTCCTTGATGGCGTTGCCGAGCGAGAAGGAGCGGGTCAGCCGGCTGATCTCGGCTCCGATGCGCTCCATCATGCTGCGCAGATGGCGGCGGTCGGCGAATTCGACCTCCTCTTCCGAGAAGTCGAGTTCGAGTTCGAGCAGGGAGCCGAGGTGGAGCAGCTCCTCGCGCAGGGTGTCGAGCGCCGAGGAGTAGCCGCCCCGCATCTGGGTCGAGGCCATTGCGTGTGCGGCGCGGGAGTCGGCGGCGATCAGGTCGGCGACGGCTTCGGCCTGCGAGAGGTCGAGCTTTCCGGCCAGGAACGCGCGGGTCGTGAACTCTCCGGGGTGGGCCATGCGCGCTCCCGAACGCAGGAGCAGCGCGAGGATCTCCGAGACGATGTAGCGGGAGCCGTGACACGAGATCTCGACCGAGTCTTCGCCCGTGTAGGAGCGGGGGGCCCGGAAGAGGGCCGCCACCACGTCGTCGATCGTTCGCTCCCCGTCCGCGATGCGTCCGTAGTGAAGGGTTCCGGCGGGGGCTTCGCACAGCGGCCGGCGGCCGCGGAAGATGCGGTCGCAGCAGGCAATGGCATCGGGGCCGCTCAGCCGGATGACGGCGATGGCACCTCCCGACGCGGTGGCCGGGGCGACGATGGTGTCGTTGGAGGGAGTCATCGGCGGGTTTGGATGCGGAGCTTCTGCCCGAGCCGCAGCTTGTTGGCGTTCTTCAGGTTGTTCCATTTCATGATCTGGGCCGTCGTGGTGCGGTAGCGGCGGGCGATGGCCCCCAGCGTGTCGCCCTTCTTGACGGTATAGACGATGTATGCCGGCGTAGCGTCGGCGATCTTCTTCTTCTCGATGTTCGCCGGGTCGATGTACTCCTTCAGGTAGGTCGAATCCTTGCTGAAGATCTCCTGCTCGCGGGCGACGTACTGGCTCAGGTAGTGCTGCGGCAGCACGAGCGTGTAGCTCTTGACCGTTGCCGGCACGATGTCCATCTTGTACTGCGGATTGAGCGTGCGGAGGGTCTCTATCGGTATGTCGAGCGTCGAGGATACCTGTTCGAGGTGGAGCAGGCGATTGACCTGTACGGTGTCGGTGGCCAGCGGGATGGGCGGGTTCTCGCACGAGATGCCGTGCTGGCGGTGGTACGTATAGGCGTAGGTGGCTCCGATGAAAGCCGGGACGTATCCCCGGGTTTCGCGGGGCAGGTATTCGTAGATGTCCCAGAAGGTCCTGCCGCCGCCCGTGCGGGCGATCGCCTTGTTCACGTTGCCGGGGCCGCAGTTGTAGGCGGCGATGGCCAGGGTCCAGTCCTTGTAGATGTTGTAGAGGTCGCGCAGGTAGCGGCAGGCGGCGCGGGTCGCCTGCACCGGGTCGCGCCGTTCATCGACGAAGGAGTTGATTTCCAGGCCGTAGCTCTTGCCCGTCGCGGGCATGAACTGCCACAATCCGACGGCCCCCATCGGCGAAGTGGCCGTCGGCGAGAGGGCCGACTCGATGATGGGCAGCGCCCGCAGCTCGACGGGCAGTTCCGCCTTGATCAGCTCCTCCTCGATCAGCGGAAAGTAGTAGCGCGAGAGGCTCAGAATGCGGCTGATGGTCCCGTAGCGGGTGTCGATGTAGCGGTTGATGTAGTTCCTGACGATCGGATTATAGGCCAGCCGTACGGGCGACACGAGGGCGTGCAGCCGGTGCATATAGACCGAGTCGGGGGTGGTGTCGCCCTCCGGAGCCGGGGTTTCCGCGGAGATGTAGTCGTTGAAGAAGGTGTGGTACGAGGCGAGCGCCTGCTTCTCGCGCCAGAGCGAGACGAGCGAGTCGATCTGTGCCGGCGTAAGGTCGCAGGCGAGGGGTGCGTAGGGATAGGACTCCTCCTCTTCGGC
>CAMWGZ010000199.1 GCA_947173915.1 uncultured Alistipes sp. | reverse complement strand
CCGTTCTTCGTCGGCGAAACCGTCAAGGTTACCGATGGCCCTTTCTCAAGCTTCCAGGGTACCATCGAGTCCGTCGATAACGAGCGCAAGAAGCTCACGGTATCGGTGAAGATATTCGGGCGCAAGACTCCTATGGAGTTGGGCTTCACTCAAGTTGAAAAAGAATAATTAACCAAGGAAAACTATGGCAAAAGAGGTTGCTGCATTTATCAAATTGCAGATCAAAGGTGGTGCTGCCAATCCTTCTCCCCCGGTGGGACCAGCATTGGGTTCGAAAGGAGTCAATATCATGGACTTCTGCAAGCAGTTCAATGCAAGAACACAGGACAAGGCGGGAAAGGTTCTTCCGGTCATCATCACGGTTTATAGCGACAAGTCGTTCGACTTCATCGTAAAACAGCCGCCCGTAGCCATTCAGCTCAAAGAGGCAGCCAAGGTAAAATCGGGTTCCGCACAGCCCAACCGCGACAAGGTCGGTCAGGTAACGTGGGATCAGATCCGTGAGATCGCTCAGGACAAGATGTCCGACATGAACTGTTTCACGATCGAGGCGGCCATGCGTATGGTAGCTGGTACTGCTCGCAGTATGGGTATCAACGTCACTGGAGAGTTTCCTAACGAGTAATTGAAATTGCAAGAATGAGTAAATTGACAAAAAATCAAAAAATCGCCTACGCCAAGGTCGAGCCTAACAAGGCTTACAAACTTGCGGAGGCCGCCGCTCTTCTGAAGGAGATTACTTTTACGAAATTTGATGCTTCGGTAGATGTTGATGTGCGGTTGGGCGTTGATCCGCGTAAGGCGAACCAGATGGTCCGCGGCGTGGTAACGTTGCCTCACGGTACGGGTAAGCAGGTGCGCGTGCTGGTGCTCTGCACCCCCGAGAAAGAGGCTGAGGCCAAGGCTGCCGGTGCCGATTTCGTCGGTCTGGATGAGTATGTCGAGAAGATCAAGTCCGGCTGGACGGATGTCGATGTGATCATCTGCACCCCGAACGTGATGGGCAAGGTCGGTGCGCTGGGTCGTATTCTCGGTCCTCGCGGTCTGATGCCGAACCCCAAAACCGGTACGGTTACGATGGAGGTCGGAAAGGCTGTCGGCGAGGTCAAGGCCGGTAAGATCGACTTCAAGGTCGATAAGTTCGGTATCGTTCACTGCTCGGTCGGCAAGATTTCGTTCTCGGCAGAGCAGATCACGGAGAACGTTGCGACGGTAATCGGCATGATCCTGAAGTTGAAGCCGGCTGCTGCGAAAGGTTCTTATGTTAAGAGTATTTACCTCTCGACGACTATGAGCCCGGGTGTGCAGATCGATGCTAAATCAGTAGAAACCAAATAAGAAGGAGGATTTAAGAGATGACTAAGGAAGAAAAACTGGTTGTAATCAACAACCTCGCCGAGCAGCTCAACGAGTATCCTCACTTCTACATTACGGACATCGAGGCGCTGAACGCCGAGCAGACTGCGGCCCTGCGTCGCAAGTGCTTCGAGAGCGAGGTAAAGCTGATGGTCGTAAAGAACACGCTTCTCGTGAAAGCGCTCGAGAAGGTGGAGAAGGCTGATGCTGATCTGGTAAAAGTATTGGAGGGTCCTACCTCGGTAATGTTCGCCCACACGGGCAAAGCTCCTGCGGTGCTGATTCGTGAGTTCCGCAAAAAGTGCGAGAAGCCGGTTCTGAAGGCTGCGTGCGTGGAGGGTTGCGTGTATGTCGGCGACAACCAGCTGGAAACTCTGTGTAACATCAAGAGCCGTGAGGAGCTTATCGGCGATATCGTCGCACTGCTCCAGTCGCCGGCCAAGAATGTTATCTCTGCATTGCAGGCTAATGCAGGCCAAAAGATTGCGGGTATCGTAAAGACGCTCGAAGAAAGAAATTAACAACAGGAATTAAAACAAAATTTAATAGATTTTAGACTATGGCAGATGTAAAGAAATTAGCTGAAGAATTGGTAAATTTGACAGTTAAGGAAGTAAACGAATTGGCTACGATCCTCAAAGAGGAATACGGCATCGAACCCGCAGCAGCAGCCGTTGCAGTTGCAGCACCTGCTGCCGCCGCCGGAGAGGCTGCTGCCGCTGAGAAGACCGCTTTCGACGTGATTCTGAAGAGCGCTGGCCAGTCCAAGCTCCAGGTTATCAAAGTCGTTAAGGAAGTTGCCGGCCTGTCGCTGGGCGATGCCAAGGCTCTTGTCGATGGCGCTCCCAAAGCCATCAAAGAGGGTGTTGCCAAGGAGGAAGCCGAGTCGATCAAGGCTCAGCTCGAAGAGGCAGGTGCTGAAGTTGAGGTTAAGTAGTTCGCTACTTAGAAGTTTCAGGACAAACTCAGGGTATAGGGCTTACGCGAATTGTAGGCTCTATACCTTTTCGGTCTAAAAATCGGAAGTGCCGTCAGAGCTGTGTCCGGTTTTTGGCAGTTTGGATGCTCTCAGGATGTAATGTATTTACGCCGGGAGCATTAGCGGGATTAGAAGAGGCCCGATCCGGGGTGTGATGAGCCTGAGCCCCGGGATACTCAAACCTTCAACTTTAATTTGGATTTTACCGATGTCCACGACAAAAACACAACAAAGAGTTAGCTTTTCGACAGTCAAGAATCGGGTTCCCTACCCCGATCTGCTGGAGGTGCAGCTTAAATCGTTCCGGGACTTTTTCCAGATGGACACCACGGCCGAGAATCGTAAGAACGAGGGGC
>CAMWGZ010000198.1 GCA_947173915.1 uncultured Alistipes sp. | reverse complement strand
GCATGACACCCAGCGCGATGCCGATGAAGATGGTCACGAGGTTGGGCTCGTTGAGTTTCTTGAGCGAGTTGCCGAGCACCTCGGCCACCTTGCCGACCGCCTTTTCGGGTCCGACCACCATCACGCGGTCGCCGATCTGGAGCTCCATGCCCTGATAGGGAATCAGATCGACACCGGCGCGATTGACGCGGGTAATATTGATCCCGTAGCGGGTGCGCAGCTTGAGGTCGGAGAAGGTTTTGCCGTTGATTTCGGGGCGCGTGATGAGGATGCGGCGCGAAATCAGCGTCGTATCGTTCTGCTCCCACTCGTTCTCGCCCATTTCGAGCCGCACGCCGAAAAAGGCCGTCACGGCCTCGCAGTCCTCCGACGAGCAAATGATCAGCAGACGGTCGCCCAGCGAAACGACGCTCTCGCCGCTGGCCAGCACGTTCGTACCGTCGGGATGCGCGATGCGCGAGATGACGAACTGACGGTTGATCAGCTCGCGGATGTGCGCGATCTTATGGCCGCTCAACATTTTATTGGTGCATTCGACAGCGATTTTTTCGGTCATAGAGTGCTCGGCCGAGAGTGCCGCAAGCGCCTCGTCCTCCTTCTGGAACTTGACGCGCAGGGCGTAGCGGATGAAGATCATCGAGAAGATGATGCCGACCACGCCGAGCGGATAGGCGACCGCATATCCCAGCGCGATGCTCGGGTCTTCGACTCCCGCTGCGTCGGCGTAGGCCTGCTGTGCGGCACCGAGTCCCGGAGTGTTGGTAACCGCACCCGAAAGGATGCCGACCATCGTCGGAATCGGCGTGCCGGAGATCAGGTGGATCGCATAGGCGACCGCTACGCCCAGAAAGACGATCGTGGCGGCAAGTCCCACCTGGGTCAGACCTCCGTGCTTGAACGAGGAGAAGAAACCCGGGCCGACCTGAAGGCCGATCGAGAAGACGAAGAGGATCAGTCCGAACTCCTGCACGAAATGGCGCACTTCATTCGGAATGACCATGCCGAAATGCGCCGCGATGATGCCGACGAACAGAATCCAGGTAATTCCCAGCGATATGCCGCAGATTTTTACCTTGCCGAGCAAGATGCCCAGCGTGATGACCAGAGCGAGTGTAAAGACCGTATGGGCTATTCCCCCGCTCGCGAACAATGTGTAGAGCCACTCCATGCGATAAGTTTTTTTGATGAAAGCACAAAGATAGTCCTTATTTGTCGTAAAAACCAACCTTTAGTAGAGAAATTTCTCGATGAGCGGCAGCAGCATGGCCGTCGTGATCCCCATCAGCGCCATGGCAAGACCGCTCAGGGCTCCCTCCAGCGCACCCATTTCGAGCGCCCGGGCCGTGCCGATGCCGTGGGCGGCCGATCCCAGGGCAAAGCCCTGTGCGGCGGGATCCTTCACGCCGCAGCGCTGCAACAGCCAGGGTCCGGCCACGCAGCCGAAGATGCCGACGCAGAAAACCACCACCGAAGTAACGGTCGTCATGCCGCCGAGCGGCTCGACCACGGCGACGGCGATCGGGACGGTGACCGACTTGGGAGCCAGCGAGGTCTGCAACACACGGCCTGCACCGAGCAGGCGGGCCAGATAGACGACGCTCAGGATGCCGACCACGCAGCCGACCGCAACCGACACAAGAATCGGCAGCAGCCGTCCGCGCATCCGCTCCAGCTGCTCGTACATCAGGTAGCCCAGCGCCACGACCGAGAGGTTCAGCGCGAAATTGAGCAGGCCGGTAGCCTTGTAATAGTGGCCGTAGTCGATGCCGAAAATCTTGAGCAAGAAAATTACCGACACCAGGCAGACCAGCACGGGATGCAGCAGCATGGCGCGGGTGCGGCGGTAGAGGGCGGTGCCGAAACAGTAGAAACCGACGGTAAAGGCCAGCAGTACGACATCGGAATTAAGAAGAGGTATCATTTCGAACGTCTGTTCAGTTTCTGGAAAACATGCCCCGTGCAGAGCAGGACCAGCACGGTGCTGACCGCCGCCGAGAGGACGATCGCCCAAAGGTGGTCGAGGATGAGTCCGTAGGACTCGACGAGTCCTGCGCCGTAAGGGATGAAGAAGAGCGCCATCGACCCCAGCAGGAAGCGGGCGGCCGGGCGGACGCGCCCCGGGCGGACCAGACGGAGGCACAGGGCGGCGAAGAGCAGGATCATGCCGATGATGCTCCCGGGCAGATAGCCCCCCATGAGCAGGCTGATGCCGTTGCCGACGGCCCAGAAAAGAAGAATGTAGAATATGCCCAACATGGCGGCAAAGATAGCGATTCCGCCGTCACGGTGTTACGGCCCGCAGACGAAAAGAGCGGAAAAGTCGCCGGACAAACCCGCTGCGATCCTTTCCGCTCCGTCCGCTTCGTGGAGGTGGCGGGAGTCGAACCCGCGTCCAAACAAGGAACCCGAAAGCTTTCTACACGCTTATCCGTCGTTTCGTCCTTCTATCCGGGTCTGGCAGACGGCGGCCCAACCCGGATCCCAGTTCCTTGAATTTCGCACGACGGCCGGAACCCTCCGCCGCACTATCTCTGAATGAATGATACCCCGTAAGGAAAGGCGTTAAAGAGCGGAACGCCCTTCCGGGATACTCGTCGTCGAATCGCCTGGGATCCGAAGATTAAGCCAATTTTCCTGGAAAATTAGGCAGCGAGTGCGTAGCTGTTATTGCCATTTGTAGTTCGAGCGTCGATATTTACGAGCCACCACACAATGCTCGACGTGCTTACAATCAAA
>CAMWGZ010000197.1 GCA_947173915.1 uncultured Alistipes sp. | reverse complement strand
GTTGTTCAGCCCCTCGAAGGCAAGGCCTCCGGTCATGGAGCCGTCGCCGATCACGGCGATCGTCTGCCGCTTCTCGCCCCGCAGGGCCGCCGCCTTGGCGATGCCGAACGCCGCCGAGATCGACACCGAGGCGTGTCCGCCGCCGAAAGCGTCGTAGGGACTCTCGGCCATGCGCGGAAAACCGCTGATGCCGTTCAGCTTGCGGTTGGTGCGGAAGGCTTCGCGCCGCCCCGTGATGATCTTGTGGGCATAGGTCTGGTGTCCCACGTCCCAGACGATCTTGTCGCCGGGCGTGTCGAAGACATAGTGCAGCGCTGCGGCCAGTTCCACCGCGCCGAGGCTCGATGCCAGGTGCCCCGGATTGGCGGAGCACTGCTCGATGATGTACTGGCGCAGCTGATCGCAATAGAGACGCAGCTCGGCTTCGGACAGCTTCTTCAGGTCGTCCGGAGAGTCGATGCGGTAGAGCAGATTATAGTCCGTGCACGTCATAAAGTCCGCTGCAAAGATACGACGAAAAAACGATATTTCTCGAAATTTTACTATCTTCGCATTATCAAAAACAGTTCCTGCCATGAAATACAACCGAATACTTTTGAAACTCAGCGGCGAATCGCTCCAGGGCGAGCAGAAATACGGTCTCTCGACCGAGGTGCTCCACTCCTATGCGGAGCAGATCCGCGAGGCGGTCCGTTCGGGCGTGCAGATCGCCGTCGTCATCGGCGGCGGCAACATTTTCCGGGGTTTGCAGGGTGCCCGCCGGGGCTTCGACCGCGTGAAGGGCGACCAGATGGGCATGCTCGCCACGATCATCAACTCGCTGGCCCTGCAATCGGCGCTCGAAGACAACGGCGTGAAGGCCCGGGTGCTGACCTCGATCCGCATGGAGCCGATCGGGGAGTACTATTCGAAGGCCCGGGCGCTCGAATACCTCGAGGCGGGCTATGTGGTCATCATCGGCGGCGGCACGTCGAATCCCTACTTCTCGACCGACTCGGCTTCGGCCCTGCGCGGCATCGAGGTCGAGGCCGACGCGATGTTCAAGGGGACCCGTGTGGACGGTATCTATACCGCCGATCCGGAAAAGGACCCCTCGGCCGAGAAGTTCGACGAGATAACCTTCGACGAGGTCTATCGCCGCAACCTGAAGGTCATGGACCTGACCGCTTTCACGCTCTGCCGCGAGAACGGGCTGCCGATCATCGTCTTCGACATGGATACCCCGGGCAACCTGGCGCGCGTGCTGGCCGGCGAGAAGATCGGCACCGTCGTGAAACTTTAATCGAAAGCGAGTTGTCCTATGATTATTCAACGCAAGAAACCCAATAACAAGAGGCTGTGGCTGCTCGTGGGGCTGCTCGTCGCGGTTCTGGTGCTGATCTGGATGCTGCCCGACGGACTTTCGGAGTCTCCGGCGGCTGGTCCGGCGCAGGGGGCGGAACAGCCGGCCGACGAGCGGATGCTCGAGGCCGAGGCGGCGACACGCGTCAAGGCGGGCGAGGCGGCCCCCGATTTCCGGGTGGAAATGTTCGACGGCAGCACCTTTACGCTGTCGAGCCTGCGCGGCAAGGTCGTGCTGCTCAACTTCTGGGCGACCTGGTGCCCTCCCTGCCGCGAGGAGCTGGCCCGCGTGCCGGAGCAGATCGTCGCCCGTTTCGCCGGCTGCGACGACTTCGTCTTCCTGCCCGTGGCGCGGGGCGAGAGCCGCGAGGAGGTGGCAGCCTTCCGCGAACGGACGGGATACACTTTCCCGATGGGACTCGATCCCGACGAGAAGATCTTCGGGCGCTACGCCGCCACCGCCATTCCCCGCAACTTCCTGATCGGGCGCGACGGCCGGATCGTCGAGACGCTCATCGGCTACGAGGCCGAGGAGTTCGATGCGCTGGTCGCCCGGATCGAATCGTTGCTCGAAACTGACGAATAACAATCAAACAGATAGACATTATGGATACCAAAACCATTCTTTCCGAAGCCTCCGACCGCATGCAGAAGGCTATCGACCACCTCGAAGAGGAGCTGCTCAACATTCGTGCTGGCAAGGCATCGACGACGGTGCTCAACGGCGTGTTCGTCGATTATTACGGGTCGCAGACTCCGATTTCGGGTGTGGCGAGCGTCACGGTACCCGATGCCAAGACCATTCTGATTCAGCCCTGGGAGAAGAACCTGATCCGGGCCATCGAGAAGGCCATTATCGACTCCAATATCGGCCTCACGCCCTCGAACAACGGCGAGCAGATCCGCCTGTCGATTCCCCCGCTGACCGAGGAGCGCCGCAAGGAGCTGGTCAAGCAGGTACGCCAGGAGGCCGAGACGGGGCGCATCAGCCTGCGCAATGCCCGCCGGGATGCCGTCGAGTCGTTCAAGAAGGCCCAGAAGGAGGGCATGCCCGAAGACGAGTCGAAGGATGGCGAGACGCAGACCCAGAAGCTTCTGGAGAAGTTTACCAAGTCGCTCGATGCCATCGTCGAACGCAAGGAGAAAGAGATCATGACCGTCTGATCGGAGCGTTTCTTCCGACAGATTGCCTTACGCCCCGCTGCGACTTCGGTCCGGCCGGGGCGTTTTTTTTGGGCAGCAGCTTCCCGGCCGCTGTTGCTGCCGGTGTGCTGTCGGGGAGAGTCGGGGAGAGTCGGGAAGAGTTGGGAAGAGTTGGGAAGAGTTGGGAAGCTGTATCATATACACATCAGACGCAGCCCACCATATTAAGCGTGTAGATCTCGGTGGTGGCCGTATCATTTAAAA
>CAMWGZ010000196.1 GCA_947173915.1 uncultured Alistipes sp. | reverse complement strand
CTCGGATATGTTTATAAGATACAGACATACCCTTGCTCGATTCCTCGCCTGGGGGATTCTGTGGGAGCTGGTCGTATGAGACTTACCCGCGACAAAAGTACGAAATTTTTGTATCTTTGCAAAAAAAATCGAAATAATGCGAGGAAAATATTGGTTGATCGCCTCGATAATTGCGGTGGCGATCCTGTTGGGAGCGGCTTACGGCATTTATCTTCAATTCTATGGCAATGCCGTCGGCGAGCGGCGGGAGGTTTACGTGAGCACCCGCACCGATTATGCGGGACTGCTCGATTCGCTGCGTCCCCACGTGGCGCATCGCTGGGCGTTCGACCGCTATGCGGAGCGGATCGACCTGCCCGATTTTTACAAGCCGGGGCATTACGTGCTCGAACCGGGAATGAGTGTGATCCAGGTGGTCAGGATGCTGAAGCTGGGGCTGCAGACTCCGGTGCGCCTGACGCTCGGCACCGCACGCACGCGGGCCTATCTCTCTGCGAAGCTGGCGCGTCAGCTCGATGCCGACTCGGCGTCTTTCATGCGGGCGCTGACCGATCCGGCGCTCGCCCGCAAGGTGGGGACCGACAGCTTGCAGCTCTTTTCGATATTCATTCCCAACACCTACGAGGTCTATTGGACCGTGTCGCCCGAGGAGCTGGTGCGCCGCATGCGCTGCGAGTACGACCGTTTTTGGACGGCCGAGCGCGATGCCGCACGCGCGCGGAGCGGGCTGAGCCGCGATCAGGTCATGACCCTCGCGT
Organism: uncultured Alistipes sp.; assembly: GCA_947173915.1. Classification (GTDB taxonomy): domain Bacteria; phylum Bacteroidota; class Bacteroidia; order Bacteroidales; family Rikenellaceae; genus Alistipes. The sequence continues at coordinate 2,007 of CAMWGZ010000196.1, read as the reverse complement.
CGATCGTCTGCGAGGAGACGGCCAAGGCCGACGAGATGCCCCGCGTGGCCGGCGTATATATCAACCGCCTGCGCAAGGGCATGTTGTTGCAGGCCGATCCCACCGTCAAGTATGCGTTGCAGGATTTCGGATTGCGGCGCATCCTGCACAAACACCTGAAGACCCAGTCGCCTTATAATACCTATATTAATAAAGGGCTGCCTCCGTCGCCCATCGCCATGCCGAGTGTCGCGGCGATCGATGGGGTGCTCGGGTTCGAGGAGCACGACTACCTCTTCTTCTGCGCCCGCCCGACCTTCGACGGATACCACAACTTCGCCGCGACCTACCGCGAGCATCAGGCCAACGCCCGGGCCTATGTCGCCGAGCTGAACAGGCGGAAGATCAAGTGACGGGCAGGCACGGAGCGGCGAAGCGGGGGAGGGAGTGCCTCCGGGGCATCTCGAGCCGGCGGTGCGCCGGCCGCCGGGAGCTTGTTCGGGAAAATCCGTATCTTTGGCTTCGCCTTAGATACTTCCGCTCGGCAAAATGCAAGTGAACTTGCTTTTGCGCTCGCTTATTCATATCTTTGTCATCCATGTTAGTTAAAATATATACCCGCAATCCTTCCGAGAAGGAGATCGACCGGGCGGTCGCCGTGCTCGAACGGGACGGCATCGTCGTCTATCCGACCGACAGCGTCTATGCCTTCGGCTGCTCGGTGCGTTCGGTGCGTGCCGCCGAGCGGCTGCGCCGCATCAAGGGCAAGGAGCACACGACCTTCTCGGTCGTCTTCGACTCGCTGGCCCAAGTGGCGGAGTATTGTCGTGTGGATAACGCGCAGTTCCGGCTGCTTCGGCGCAACCTGCCGGGACCCTTTACCTTTCTGCTGGCGGCTTCCTCCCGGATGCCGGACAAGGCGCTCGGAAACCGCCGCACGATCGGCTGCCGCATCCCGGACAACCCGATCCCGCGCGCGCTGGTCGAGCGGCTGGGGTGTCCGATGCTGACCGCCTCGGTGCCGGACGACGACGAGTCGGAGTACATGACCGATCCCGAGCTGATCCACGAACGTTACGGCCGCGAGACGGAGCTGGTTATCGACGGCGGCGCGGGCCGGACGATGCCGACGACGGTGGTCGATCTGACGTGCGACGAGCCGGAGGTGCTGCGACAGGGGTTGGGAACTTTGGAATAAACAGATAAAAAATAGCGAAAAAATGGTAGCGAATTTTTGGAACGAAGCCTGCAAGTACGGTGCGATCATCGGTGCCGTGATGTCGGCAGGCCATGTGGCGCAGCAGTCCGCCATGCTTTCGGGCAGAGTCACGATGATGGGATTGATGTGGCTCTTCTTGGCGGTGGTCTATATCGTTCTGCTGTGCGGCTTCCTGCGCCGCCGCCGCGAGCGGTACGATGCGGAGACGGGCTTCCCGTTCGCGCACGGATTCTCGTTCGTGCTGGTCATGATCCTGCTGTCGGCGCTCATCAAGGGCGTTGTGATCTACTTTTACCGCAGCGTGGCGGTCGGTTACGACGATTATGTGGAGAAGCTGGTCGCCACGATGAACGGGGCCGTCTCGCAGGGCGGGGGACTGCCCGCTTCGATGGCGGGAATGTATGCCGACATGATCCGGCAGATCCAGGAGCTGCCCGAACCTTCGATTCTGGCGACGGTGTGGGGATCGGTCGCCGACAATCTGTTCGTCGGCACGGTGCTGGCGCTGATCCTGGCCGGGATTTTCGCCCGTGCGCCCCGTCCCTTCGGTCCTGAAACGGAAGCATAGCGGCAGACGGTGGAGACGAAACTCGACATATCGGTGGTCGTACCCCTCTACAACGAGGAGGAGTCGCTGCCCGAGCTGGTGGCCTGGATCGACCGTGTCGCGACCCGCGAGCGGCTCTCGTGCGAAATCATTCTGGTCGATGACGGTTCGCGCGACGGCTCGTGGCAGGCGATCGAGTCCCTTGCGGAGCGCTATACGGAGGTAAGGGGCATCCGGTTCGGGCGCAACTACGGCAAGTCGG
>CAMWGZ010000195.1 GCA_947173915.1 uncultured Alistipes sp. | reverse complement strand
GCCAAGCTGCTGCTGCGCCGCCCCTCGATCTTCCTGCTCGACGCGCCCACCAACCACCTCGACATCGAGTCGATCCAGTGGCTCGAAGAGTACCTGAAAAATTACAACGGCGCGGTGCTGCTCATCTCGCACGACCGCGCCTTTCTGGACAACGTGACCACCCGCACGGTCGAGATATCGCTCGGCAAGGCCTACGACTACAAGGTCCCCTACTCGAAATACGTCGTCCTGCGGGCCGAACGGCGCGCCCAGCAGCTGGCCGCCTACCAGAACCAGCAGCGGATGATCGAGAAGACCGAAGAGTTCATCGAAAAGTTCCGCTACAAGCCGACCAAATCCAACCAGGTGCAGTCGCGCATCAAGCAGCTCGACCGGCTGGAGCGGATCGAGGTCGAGGAGGAGGACCTCGCGACGCTCAACATCAAGTTCCCGCCCGCACCCCGGTCGGGACAGATCGTGGCCGAGATCCGGGAGGCCGGCATGTCGTTCGGAGCGAAGCACGTCTTCAGCGGTGCCGACTTCACGATCGAACGGGGCGACAAGATCGCCCTGGTAGGACGCAACGGCGAGGGAAAGACCACGCTGGCGCGCATGCTCATCGGGCAGCTCGCCCCGACCGAAGGTTCGATCCGCGTAGGGGCCAACGTGAACATAGGCTACTACGCGCAGAACCAGGACGACCTGATGGACGGGGACTTCACGGTCTTCGACACCCTCGACCGCGTGGCCGTGGGCGACGTGCGGACCCGGCTGCGCGACATCCTCGGAGCCTTCCTGTTCCGGGGCGAGGATATAGACAAGAAGGTCAAGGTGCTCTCGGGCGGCGAACGCTCCCGACTGGCGATGGCCCGCCTGATGCTGGAGCCTTACAACCTGCTGGTGCTCGACGAGCCGACCAACCACATGGACATGCGCTCGAAGGACATACTCAAGAACGCGATCATGAAGTACGACGGCACGGTGGTGGTGGTATCCCACGACCGCGAATTTCTGGACGGCATGGTCTCGAAAGTCTATGAGTTCCGCGACGGCGGCGTGCGCGAATACCTCGGCGGCATCTACTACTTCCTCGAAAAGCGCAAGATCGAGTCGCTGCAGGAGATCGAGCGCAGGGAGGCTCCCGCCCCGAAGCAGGAGAGCGCCCCGAAAGAGGCTCCCTCGGGCAAGCTGACCTACGAACAGAAGAAAGAGCAGGAGAAGCTGCTGCGCCGCCTGCGCAAGGCGGTCGAGACCATCGAGAAGGAGCTGGCCGAGACCGAACGGCAGATTGCCGAATACGACCGCCGGTTCGCCGAGGCAACCGACTACGACGAGGCCGAATACAAGGCCTACAACCAGCTCAAGGCCCGCTACGACCACCAGATGCACGAGTGGGAGAAGGCCTCCTACGAACTGGAAATTACCGAAGAGAACTAATCATTTATGGACAACAACCTTATCTTCGGCATCCGCCCGGTAGCCGAAGCGATCGAATCGGGCAAACAGATCGAGAAACTCTACCTCCGCAAAGGTGCCGAAGGACAGCTGATGAGCGAACTGCGCGACCTCTGCCTGCGCCACCGCATCCATTATCAGGAGGTACCCGTAGAGAAACTCAACCGCCTCACGCGCGGCAACCACCAGGGCACGGTCGCCCAGATATCGGCCATCGGCTACGTGGAGCTGAGCGACATTCTGGAACGGGTTCCCGAAGACGAGACCCCGCTGGTGGTGGTATTCGACGGCGTGACCGATGTCCGGAATTTCGGAGCCATCGCCCGCTCGGCCGAATGTGCCGGAGCGCACGGACTCATCGTGCCGCTCAAGAACGCCGCCCCGGTCAATGCCGAAGCGATCCGCTCGTCGGCCGGCGCGCTGACCTCGATCCCCGTCTGCCGCGTGGGTTCGATCCGCAACACGCTCAAAACGCTGCAGAACGAAGGATTCCAGGTCGTCGGGGCCAGCGAGAAGAGCCGCAAGCTGCTCTACGATGCCGACTTCCGCAAGCCGACCGCCCTGGTCATGGGAGCGGAGGATACGGGCATATCGAAAGAGGTGCTCAAATTGTGCGACGAGCAGCTGGCCATCCCGATGATCGGCCACATCGAATCGCTCAACGTCTCGGCGGCGGCAGCCGTGATGCTCTTCGAGATCGTCCGCCAGCGGATCGGATAACCGGCTGCGCTCGATGAAGCAGGTCGTGCGACACCCCCTTGTCGGCGAAGTTACCCTCTCGCAGAGCCTGCGGGCACGGAGGATTTCGCTCTCGGTCGGCGCGTCGGGGGCCGTGCGGCTCTCCTACCCCTGCGGTGTCGCCCGGGCACGGGCCTGGGCCTTTCTCGAAAGCCGGATCGGGTGGATCGAAGAGGCCCGCCGCAAGATCGCGGCACGGCTCGCAGAGCAGCCCCAGCAGCCTCCCCGCTCGGAGGAGGAGATCCTCCGCCGCAGGGAGGAGTTGCGCCGCGCCGCGCGGGAGACGCTGCCCGCCCGAGTCGCGGAGCTGTCCGAACGCACGGGGCTGCGCTGCCGCTCGGTCACGATCCGTGCCGCCCGCACCAAATGGGGTTCGTGCAGCGGGCGCAACGACCTATCGCTGAGCCTCTACCTGATGGCTCTTCCCGAACATCTGCGGGATTTCGTCATCCTCCACGAACTCTGCCACACGGTCCACCACGACCATTCGCCCCGCTTCCACGCGCTGCTCGACCGGCTGGTCGGAGGCCGCGAAAAGGAGTTGCAGCGGGAATTGCGTAGCTACCGCACCGAATAGCGCGCAACAGACAACAGCCGCACAGCAATCCTC
>CAMWGZ010000194.1 GCA_947173915.1 uncultured Alistipes sp. | reverse complement strand
ATGCGACGGCAAGCAGCATCTTCCAGCTCGACCCCTCGGGCATCGCGGCGATCTGGGCCTTCACGGCCAGCCAGCTGACCAGGAAGACGCCCAGCGGCTTGCCGACGAGCAGACCGAAGAAGACACCCATTCCGATCGCACCCGCCTCGGGCGAGACATGGAAGATGCGGAAGTATTCGAGCGACTCGATCCGCACGCCCGCATTGGCGAAGGCGAAGATCGGCATGATGAGGAAGGTCACGTAGGGCGCCAACGCATCTTCAAGCCGGTAGCTCATGCCGACGGAGTTGTTGGTCAGCGACGAAATCATCCGCATGTAGTGGCGCTGCTCCTCGTTGGGGAAGTCGCTGCCGTCGGACTTGGCGCGCAGCAGCGCCCGGCTATACACCTCCAGCTTGCGGGTAAAATAGACCTTGTTGTAGCGCGGTTTCATGGGGATGAACATGGCCATGACCACACCGGCCAGCGTCGAATGGATCCCCGAATAGTAGAAGAGTCCCCAGACGATGATCGCCGGCACGAGGTAGAACATCATGCGCACCTCGCCCGCACGGTTCAGGAAGTAGATCCCCACCAGGATCAGCATCGCCAGCGAGAGCAGCAGCAGGTTGATCTGCCCGCCGTAGAAGAAGGCGATGACCAGAATGGCTCCCAGGTCGTCGGCGACGGCCAGCGCCGTCAGGAAGATCTTGAGCGACACGGGTACCTTGTCGTTAAAGATCGACAGGATGCCGATGGCGAAAGCGATATCGGTCGCCGTCGGGATTCCCCAGCCGCCGGCAGCCACGGTGCCGCTGTTGAAAATCAGAAAGATAACCGCCGGAGCGACCATGCCGCCCAGCGCCGCCAACACGGGAAGGATGGCCTTGCGCATCGAGGAGAGCTGTCCGCAGACGATCTCCCGCTTGATTTCAAGACCGACAAGAAAGAAGAAGACCACCATCAGCACGTCGTTGATGAACGTCTCGATGGTCATCCCCCGGGGGAACATCCAGTCGATCATTCCGGTCGATCCCTTGATGACCAGCGCCAGGTCGATCTCCAGGAATCGGGAATAGAGGTCGGCCGTCAGCGGACAGTTGGCCAAAAACATGGCGACCGCCACACTGACCAGCAGCACCATACCTCCCGCCCAGGGAGCCTCCAGAAAGCGCCGTCCGCGCAGCGAGAACTGGTAACGCTGACGCACCCAACTGTACATGGAAAAAAGCCTCATCATTGTTTTATTCGTGTTTGATTGTATTTGATTTCAAAGTCAGTCCGCATAATTTATAGAGCATCCTGGCCCCGACCACCGCATCGGTCCTGTCCGCAGGCGAAGGCACCACCTCGACCAGATCGAACCCGACGATACGACGGCCCGAATCGGCGACGCACTCGAGCAGATAAACCGCCTGTTCGAATCCCAGACCGCCCGGCACGGGAGTTCCCGTATGGGGGCAGAGTTCGGGCGAGAGGCCGTCGATATCGAAGCTGACATAGACCGCCTCGGGCAGCTCCGCCACGATGCGGCGGCACTGCTCGGCCCAGCCCGTCCCCTCGAAGGAGGCACGCGCCAGCGAGCGGGAGTCGAACGAACGGATGCGCCCGTCACGGGCGGCCAGCGCAGCCTCCGCATCGCAGAAATCGCGCACGCCGACCTGCACCAGACGGACCACCTGAGGCACGTCGCGCAGCACGTTGTACATGATCGAGGCGTGGGAATACTCGAACCCCTCGTAGGCCTCCCGCAGGTCGCGGTGGGCATCGATATGCAGAATGCCGAACCGCTCCTCGCGCGCCGCGACGGCCCGGATCAGTCCGTAGGGGGTGGCGTGGTCGCCGCCGACCAGCCCCACGATCTTGCCCCGCCCGAGCCACTCGTCGGCCTGGCGGCGGATGTTCTCGTTCATGGCGGCGCAACCCTCGTTCACGCGGCGGATGCGCCGCTCGATCCGTTCGTCGGCCGGATCGCCCCCCTCTTCGAGGTGGCGGATCACCTTCTCGGCATCGGCGCGCAGCCGCTGGGACTCCTCCTGCAGCGAGTAGTCTATGTCGGCCGTCGCGATCCCTTCGCGCCAGGCATCGGGTGCCGAAGCGTCGTAGAGATCGAGCTGCGTCGAGGCCTCGATCAGCGCGTCCGGCGCGAAAGCCGTGCCCGCACCGTAAGAGACCGTGACATCCCAGGGGGCCGAAATCAGCACCAGCCGCGCCTGCTCGGGAGTAAAGGGAAGTCCGTAGTAGGTTCCGTTATCCACACCCACCCCGTTGGGGTCGAATCCATCCAGTTCCATAGTTTACGCTTTAAAAGGACAAAAATATGAAAAAAAATCGGGACTTTATCCCTTTGCAGCCACCGACCATGCGATTCGCCGCCCGCTTCGGCCGGGTCGCGCCGTCTCCCCGGACCGCCCTCTGCCGGGGAGAGTCCGGGAATGACCTCGGGACCGCATGCCGTCCCACCGCACGCCCCGGGGCGCACAGCGACGAAAACCGGCAGAGACGAATTTACCGCATCTCTGTCCGCTTTTCGTTTTTTCCCTATCTTTGCCGGAGGAAACCCCTCCGTCGGGGCGGTCCGTCCGCCGTTTCCACGACGGCACACCACACCCGAGAATACACAAGCAAAAATCGTGCAAAACATGAAGATAATCGCCGACAAAGCCATACCTTTCTTAAGGGGAGTGCTCGAACCCTACGCCACCGTCGTCTATCTACCCGGCCGGGTGCTTACCCCCGAAAGCGTGCGCCCCGCCGCTGCGCTCCTCATCCGCCCCCGCACCCCCTGCGACGAGCGGCTGCTCGCCGGCTCGTCCGGGCGGG
>CAMWGZ010000193.1 GCA_947173915.1 uncultured Alistipes sp. | reverse complement strand
CTACCGCATCCGTGCGGAGCTGACCGCCACCAAGCGGGTGGCCTTTCAGCGTTTCAGCTTCCCGGCGGACACGGCAAACAGGATTCTCTTCGTCGTCGGCAGCCGGCAGGGTGAAAGCGGAGCCGTCAAGGATGCCTGCGTCGCTTACGACGGCGCGAACAGCGTGCAGGGCTGGGTGGTCACCGAGCCCGAATACGTGAAAAAATACCAGCCCGGAGCCACCGTTCCGCTCTACTTCTGGGCCGAGATAGACCAAACGCCCGACCGCTGCGACGCGTTCCGCAGCGAGCGGGTCGAACCCGGAGTCCGCACATGCCGCGGCGAGGGGGCGGGCCTCTGCCTGACATTCGGCAACCGAACGCAGACGGCCGTCACGGTGAAGGTGGGACTCTCCTACACGTCCGTAGAGAATGCCCGGGAGAATCTGGCGCGCGAAGCCGCCGGGCTCGATTTCGACGCCGCGCACGAGCAGGCGCATCGGATCTGGAACGAATACCTGGGACGCATCGAGGTGGAGACACCGGTAAAGGAGGACAAGATCAAATTCTACACGGGGCTCTACCACGCCCTGCTGGGCCGCGGACTGGTGAACGACTGCAACGGCGACTACCCCCGCCACGACGGCACGATCGGGCGGCTGCCCCTTTCGAACGGTGCGCCGGCCTACAACCTCTACAATACGGATGCCGCATGGGGCGCTCAGTGGAACCTGGCGCAGCTCTGGGCGCTGGTCTACCCGGAGTACATGTCGGACTACGTCAACACCCACCTGCAGGCCTACCGCGATGCCGGCTGGCTGGCGGACGGACTGGCCAACAACCGGTATGTCTCGGGCGTAGGGACCAATCTGCTGAGTACGATCATCGCCGGGGCCCACCAGTGCGGCATCCGCGGCTTCGACGAGGAGACGGCCTACGAGGCCTGCCTGAAAAACGAGCTGGACGGCGAAAACCGCCCCTTCGGAGCCGGTAAGGTCAACACGTCGGAATTCGTCAAGTACGGCTATGTGCCGCACCGGGACGAGGGCGAAGGCCATCACGAAACCTTCCTGTTCTCGGCGTCGCATACGCTCGAATACTCCTACAGCGCCTGGGCCGTCGCCCAATGGGCCCGGGAGCGGGGCGACTCGCTGCACTACAGGCAGCTCATGGACCTCTCGAAGGGCTGGGAGCGGCTCTACGATCCCTCGTGCAACTTCATCCGCCCCAAACGCGCCGACGGAGGCTTCGTCAAACAGTTCAATCCGCTGCAGGTATGGCGCGGATTCCAGGAGGGGAATGCCTGGCAATATACGTTCTATGTGCCGCACGATGTTCCGGGACTGGTGTCGAAGGTCGGCCCGGAGCTCTTCAACGCCCGGCTGGACAGCATCTTCACCGTCTCGCGCGCGAGGATCTTCAGCGGCGGGACCGAAATCGGGGCTTTCGCCGGACTGCAGACGCTCTACAACCACGGGAATCAGCCCTGTCTGCACATCTCATGGCTCTTCAACGAGGCGGGACGTCCGGATCTGACCCAAAAATGGGTGCGGGCCATTCTGAACGAATTCTACGGAACGGAGGGAATCCACGGTTACGGCTACGGACAGGACGAGGACCAGGGACAGCTGGGAGCCTGGTACGTGATTTCGTCGATCGGACTCTTCGACGTCAAGGGACTGACCGACCCGGAACCCTCGTTCGGGCTCGGAGCCCCGCTGTTCGACCGGGTGAAGATCCATCTCGACGAGCGGTTCTATCCCGGCCGCGAATTCGTGATCTCGACAGTCGGCAACAACGGCGAAAACGCCCGTGTCGACCGGTACGTGCTGAACGGCCGGCAGCTGCGGAGCGTGCGCATACCGTTTGCGGAGGTGGTCCGGGGCGGAGCGCTGCAGGTATTCCTGCATGACACGAAGCCCGGCTGTCACGACGAAGCGTAAACGCCCGCGACGGATTGCCGGCGCACACCTGTGCGCCGCGTTGTCCGAGCGGAAGGGGCTTCGGCGGATCGTCCGGAAGGAGGACGGCCCTCTCCCCGAAACCCGCCGGCATACGGCCGGGAACGGACGCGGGTAAAACTGCATCACCAACCATCGAGCGGCAATCGCTCTTACACACATGTTACGAAAAAATCTTTTATTCATTCTCCTGCTCTGCGGGGGCATGCTTCGCGCCGCAGAGCCGCAGGCGGAGTCTCCGGTCTGGTCCATCGGCACGGCCGACCGGCGCGCTTCGGAGTTCGCGCTGGCTCCCGACCGCTTCCGGGACTTTCTCGCCCGCGACTTCGGCTACGAAGACAAATGCTATCTGGTGGGGCACTCCGCCCCCGAGCGCGACTTCCCCTACGTGCTGCCGGGACCGGTCGACACCTGGGGCGGAACCTGGTCCACGGCCGGGTGGCGGACCCATCAGGTCAACGTGCTGTTCGGGCTTCCGAGCGGAAGCGAGGCGGCAGCCTATCGGTTGAAGGTCGATCTGGCCGACTACGCCAAGGTGTTCCCGCCGCTGGTCAAAATCAGCGTCAACGACCGGGATGCCGAATTTCGGCTCGAGGCCCCCGGCCATAACTCCGACCGGCAGCGCAGGCCCTCTCTGACGGAGCCGGTGACCGATACGCTTTCGCTGGCGGGGGATTACTCCGAGGCCACGCCACGGAGTCTGGAATTCCCGCTGCCCGCAGGAGCGCTGCGGCCCGGCGGCAATGAGATCGTCATCACGGTGCTGGACGGCTCCTGGATCCTCTTCGACCGGATCGTGCTGGAGGGTCCCGCGGGCACGCAGGTCGTCCGGCCCGAACGGTGCTTCGTCCGGCGGGTCGACGC
>CAMWGZ010000192.1 GCA_947173915.1 uncultured Alistipes sp. | reverse complement strand
GGAAGTGGGGAACCTCCTCGGCGAGTTCCCGCAATGCGGCCTGGGCGGCCTGGGCGGCCGTTCCCGAAAACTCCTCCAGGCAGAAGAAATAGCCGATGTTTCTCTCTTCGATCCATTGCAGCGCGGACGATTCGGCGGCATTGGTCAGTGTGGCGAAGTCGTAGCTGATGCGTACGGCTGCCGTGCGGTCGCCCATCAGCGTGTCGGTGGTAACGGCGCCCCATTGGGGGGCGATGTGTCGCGAGCCGCAGCCTCCGAGCGTCAGCAGGGCGGCGGCGATCGTCAGGATCGGGAGGTGGGTTTTCATAGACATCATGTTTTATAGTAAACAAAAGTAGGTATAAAACGGCGATTTCGTGAAAAAATTAGCGGGAAATGTAAAATTTTGCTTGGAAAATTTTGGAATTTCAAAACTTGTCCTTATCTTTGCATCACCAAACAGAAATGGTGGATTCATCTAAGGGCTAGGATACATGCCTCTCACGCATGACATAGGGGTTCGAATCCCCTATCCACTACTCGAAAAAGGCTGTACGATCGTACAGCCTTTTTCCATTTTATTCCCCGCCCGCCTTCCGCAAAAAAATTACGCACCCACGAAGCCGCACCGCATTCCCGTCGCGAACTTTTCCCCGTCGCGGGTACGGGATCGCCCCCGCACGCTGCACGCCGCAAAAAAAGCGATCCCTGCCCGCAGACAGGGATCGCCTCGAATGTACGGAACCGAAAGGCGACCGCAATCCCGCAACCGGGACCGACCGCCTTTTCCGGCGCTACTCCTCGACCTGCTCCTCTACATAAGGCTCCACGTCGAGCAGTTCGACCTCGAACTTAAGGGCCTCGTTGCCGCGAATATAGGTATTGCCTATCAGACCGCGGGGACCGTAGGCCAGATCGGAGGGGATCCAAAGCGTGATCTTACCCCCTTTGCCTACAAGCATCAGACCTTCGCCCCAACCCGAAATAACGCGGTTGAGCGCGAACTTGACGGGTTCGTCCTTGGCATATCCCTCCGGATCCATCTGCTTCATCATCTCCTGCACCTCCGCGGGCTTGAACTCGAAGCGCGAACTGTCGAACGCCCGTCCCTTGTGGTTCCAGCCGGTATAGTGCACCTCAACCACATCGCGCAGATCGCCGGCCTTGACGCTCTCATCGCCCGGCTCGTCGATGCGGTAGAGCAGTCCCGACTCGGTCTTCTGTACGCCCGGCTGCTTCTCGATCGACTGGAGCCACTCCTCGCACTCCTTGCGGTTCTGCTCGGGAACGATTACCTGCATGTAGCGAAGCAGGTATCTGCGGGCACCAACCTGATCCATCTGTCCCTTCTCCGCGAACACGTCCCGCACCGCCGTATCGTACCAATAGAGCTGGATGGGATAATCAGACTTAAGCATGTTGTCGCCCAGATCCACACCGAAACCGTAGGAGATGTCGCGACGCTCCTGCTCATCCTTGAACATGGAGCTGCGATCCGTTTCGCCCGCCTCCGCACGCAGCGAATCGGGCAGCAGCGCCTGCTTCTTGGCGATCTCCTCCGCACGCGGCTGACGGTCGTTCCGGAAATAGTTGCCGACCAGCTCGCGGGCCTCTTCGGGAGTCATGCGCGACTTTTCCATCGCACCGTCCTTCATACCCTTCATCATCTGGTCGATATCGAAAGGAATGTCCCCCAGCACCCGGGTAAGGGTAAATCCCAGCTCCGTACCGAAAGCATAGGAGAGCGAGTCGAGCTGCGACTTGTCGCCCATGGAAATAGAACCGTTCTTCGTCGTACACGAAGCAACGAGCGCAGCGCATGCTACGGCTGCCAACACAAGTGTTTTTTTCATCTTCAATTTGTTTTGATTGGTATTTTTAAATCCTTAATTCTCCATTGCAGGAAGACGATCATCTCTTTTCGCCCAGCCGACGCAGCGACACGAACTCTATTTCGTAGAAGAGCGTCTCGTTGGGTCCCACGCCCAGCGCTTCGCTTCCCTCCGCTCCGTAAGCCAGACGCGACGGGATCCAGACGTTGATACGCCCCCCCTCGCCGACGAGCTTCACGCTCTCCCCGAGTCCTTTCATCAGATCGCCCAGCGCCGAACGGAGCGTATCCGCACGCTCGTACGACGATTCGACCACCCCGCCGTCGGCATGGCGGACGACATAGCGCAGCCACACCGTATCGCGGTCGTTCCGCGGCACGCGCTCCTCATCGCCGTCCTGCGTGATCTCGTAGGTCAGCCCGCGGTCGCTCCGGTAGGAACGGTTGTGCTTGCGGAAGTCGGCCAGGAACTGCTCCTCGTATGCCTGCGCCTGCTCGGGCAGCGAGACATTCACATAGCGCAGGTAGAAGGCCCGGGCCTCCTCGGGGGTAATCCGGGGCCGGCCGGCATAGCAATCCTCCACACCCCGGCAGAAAGCATCGAGACGAAGCGTCGAGTCCATCCGCAGGAGGTTGCTCCCCACGTTCATGCCCAACACGTAAGCCACCGAATCCTGCTGCGTGCGCAGTTCGCCGCCTCCGCCCCCGCGCCTCCCGCAGGAGGCAAGCAGCAGACACATCGCCGCTGCGACGACACACCCCGCTCTCATGCCCTGCCGTTTTTTCGGGAGAACAGCAGGATCAGCAGCGAGCCGAGCAGAGCCGAGGCGAACGACCCGAGCAGGATGGCGATCTTGCCCCGGTTGATGATCTCCGCGTCGGAGAAGGCCAGCGTATCGACGAAAATCGACATCGTGAATCCGATACCGCCCAGACATGCGACGGCAAGCAGCATCTTCCAGCTCGACCCCTCGGGCATCGCGGCGATCTTGGCCTTAACTGCCAGCCAGCTGACCAGGAA
>CAMWGZ010000191.1 GCA_947173915.1 uncultured Alistipes sp. | reverse complement strand
CATCGAGGAGCAGGAGGCCGAGCGCAACTACTACCACGTCACCGAGAAGATGGTCTACACCGTTCCCGAAAAGGGCGTGGCCATCATCCTCTACCCCGACGACGAATTCTCCGTCTCGGTGCACGTCGACTACAATTCCAAGGTCATCGGCAACCAGTACGCCACGTTCGTTCCGGGCGACGACTACGCCGGGAAGATCGCCCCGTGCCGCACGTTCGTCTTCCTGCACGAACTGGAGCCGCTCATGAAGATGAATCTGATCAAGGGCGGCGATCTGGACAACGCCATCGTAGTGGTCGAGAACGCCATCCCCGCCGAGCAGCTCGACCACCTCAAGCAGCTCTTCGGCAAGCCCGACATCGAGGTCAAGGCCGGCTACCTGAACAACCTGGAGCTGCGCTTCAACAACGAGCTGGCGCGCCACAAGCTGCTCGACCTGCTGGGCGACTTCGCGCTGCTGGGCCGCCGCATCAAGGGCCGCGTCTGGGCCACCCGCCCCGGCCACTTCGCCAACACGGAGTTCATGAAGCAGGTCAAGAAGACCATCCGCCGCGAGGGCGAGAAGCCCCGCTTCCAGTACGACTGCCGCAAGCCGCCCGTCTATGACATCAACGACATCCGCGGCATGCTCCCCCACCGTCCGCCGTTCCTGCTGGTCGATCGGATCTTCCACATCGACGAGACGACGGTGGCCGGCATCAAGAACGTCACGATGAACGAACCCTTCTTCGTGGGCCACTTCCCCAAGGAGCCGGTCATGCCGGGCGTGCTGATCGTCGAGGCGATGGCCCAGTGCTGCGGCATGCTGGTGCTGCGCGGCATTCCCGATCCGGAGAACTACTCGACCTACTTCATGAAGATCGACGGCGTGAAGTTCAAGCGCAAGGTCGTTCCGGGCGACACGCTCCACTTCGAACTCCAACTGCTCGAACCCATCCGGCGCGGCGTAGCCGTCGTCGAGGGCAAGGCCTTCGTCGGCGACACGCTCGCCTGCGAGGCGACCATGATGGCTCAAATCGCGAAAAACAAATAATCCGACCACCGACCATGATAAGCAACCTCGCATACATCCATCCCGATGCGCAGATCGGCAAGAACGTGACGGTCGAACCCTTCGCCTACATCGCGGGCGACACGGTCATCGGCGACGACTGCTGGATCGGCCCGGGAGCCGTCATCCACGACGGAGCACGCATCGGCAAGGGATGCAAGATCCACACCGCCGCCTCGATCGCCTGCACCCCGCAGGACCTCAAGTTCGTCGGCGAGAAGACGACGGCCGAAATCGGCGACTACAACGAGATCCGCGAATACGTGACCATCAGCCGGGGCACCGCCTCGCGGGGCAAGACGGTCGTGGGCAGCCACAACCTGATCATGGCCTACGTCCACATCGCCCACGACGACGTGGTGGGCAGCCACTGCGTGATCGCCAACCGCGTCTCGCTCGCAGGCGAGGTCGAGGTGGGCGACTGGGCCGTCATCGGCGGCCACGTGGCCGTCCACCAGTGGACCCGCATCGGCGACCACACGATGATCCAGGGCGGCGCGCTGGTGGGCAAGGACATCCCGCCCTACATCATCGTCCGCAACGACACGGTCAGCTTCGCGGGCGTGAACAAGATCGGCCTCAGCCGCCGGGGCTTCTCGGCCGAGCAGATCGGGGCGATCCACGATGCCTGCCGCATCCTCTTCCAGAGCGGACTGAACTACATGAACGGCTGCGACGAGGTCGAGCGGCAGCTGCCGCAGAGCGAAGAGCGCGACCTGCTGCTGCGCTTCATCCGCGAATCGAAACGGGGTGTCTGCCGTCCCTATCTGGCAAAAAGCGACAAGGAGGAGTAATTTTCCGACGCAACGTTTGAAAATTAGGAAAATATTCGCTATATTTGTAGCGTAAACGAATACCACGAAGGTAAGGGGACGAGTAAGTCCCCTTATTTCGTAGATGGGACGCAAGGGCGCGCGGCCGCAGCACGCTGCGGAAGAGACCGACAGCCCCTCCGCGCCCGGCACGGGAGAAGTTCCCCGCAACACCGGAAATCCGAAAAACGAAAAAAGATATGATCGACTGCAAGAAAATCATCGAAATAGCGGAAGCGAAACTCACGGGCACGGACCTCTTCGTCGTGGAGTGCACCGCATCGCCCGCCAACGAAGTGGAACTGCTCATCGACAGCGACACGTCGGTGGGCATCGACAGCTGTGTGGAGCTGAGCCGCGCGATCGAGGCCGAACTGGACCGCGACGCGGAGGATTTCGCCCTCACGGTCGCCTCGGCGGGCATCGGCTCCGACCTGCGCTGCCTGCGCCAGTACCGCAAGCTGATCGGCCGCCCGGTCGAGGTGCTGCTCGCCAGCGGCATCAAGCTGACCGCCACGCTCGACGCTGCGGACGAGGAGGGTATTACCCTCTCCTACGAGGAGAAGCAGGCCGTCGAGGGCAAGAAACGCAAGCAGACCGTCGCCGTCAGCCACAGCTACCCCTTCGCCGAGATCAAATACACCAGGGAGTATCTCGACTTCAAGTAACCGAATGACAAAAAAATCAAAATAAAAAAATAAGAAGCAAACCAATGGACAATCTCAATCTCATCAGCAACTTCGCAGAGTTCAAGGAGCTTAAAAACATCGACAAGGCGACGATGATCGGCGTTTTGGAGGATGTCTTCCGTCATGCGCTCCAGAAACAGTTCGAAACCGACGAGAACTTCGACGTGATCATCAACCCCGAGAAGGGCGACCTCGAAATCTGGCGCAACCGCACGGTCGTCGAGGACGGCGCAGTGGAGAACCCCAACATGCAGATCTCCGTGTCGGAGGTCAAGGCCAT
>CAMWGZ010000190.1 GCA_947173915.1 uncultured Alistipes sp. | reverse complement strand
ATTTGGGAGAAAGCGCCCCGGCAGGGAGGCCCTGCGGCGGGAATAAAAAAAGTTATTAGTTTGTTGTGAGATAATCAAATAAAACTTATATTTGCAGTCCCGAAAAGGGTATTAACAATTAATTTATAATAATATGACAAAGGCAGATATCGTCAGCGAAATCGCTAAAAGTACCGGTGCTGAAAAAGTACAGGTTCAGGCTATCGTTGAGGCTTTTATGGAGAGCGTCAAGGCTTCTCTGGCCTCGAACAACAACGTGTATCTCCGGGGTTTCGGCAGCTTCATCGTGAAGAAGCGCGCCAAGAAAGTGGCTCGTAACATCTCCAAGAATACGACCATCACGATTCCGGCACACAACATTCCGGCTTTCAAGCCTGCAAAGAGTTTTGCGGCAAAGGTTAAATAAATAGAAGTACAATCTCAAAACAATTACAGTTATGCCGAACGGAAAGAAACATAAGCGTCACAAGATGGCGACGCACAAGCGTAAAAAACGTCTGCGCAAGAATCGTCACAAGAAAAAGTAAGTAGCACGCCTCGTGCGAAAAAGGGAACGATAAAGCTAAAAGGGTACAGGACTCTTTTAGCTTTACCTGTTTTCCGGTTCCGGCCTTTTTGCGGGGGCCGGACGCGCCGCAGGGTGTTTCTGCGGCGGCTCCGAAGAGGAGTTCCGCAAGGCCTGCCGGAAGGGTGGGGACGGATTTCGTCCCCGGGATCCGGCGGAGCGAAAACGAAAGGAAGCCGGGTCGTGCTTCCCCGATACGAAACGACCCGTAACCCAACAATATTTCGAACCGCATGCGCCGCTTCGGGCCGCGACGTGCGAAAACATATATGAATCGCGAATTAATAGTCAGTGTAAATCCGACCGAAATATCGATCGCCCTGTGCGAGGACAAGGTTTTGGTCGAACTCAATAAGGAACAGTGTCAGACGGGCTTCGCCGTCGGAGATATCTATCTGGGCAAGGTGCGCAAGATCATGCCGGGGCTGAACGCGGCGTTCGTCAATATCGGCCACGAGCGCGATGCCTTCATCCACTACCTCGATCTGGGAACGCAGTTCTCCTCGCTCCAGAAGCTGGTGGAGAGCCACCAGCCCGGGCGGCGGGGCATGCGCGTCGATACGATGAAGATGGAGCCGCCGATCGAGAAGTCGGGAAAGATCGGCTCCTACCTCCAGCCCGGCCAGACCATTCTGGTGCAGGTGGCCAAGGAGGCCATTTCGACCAAGGGCCCCCGCCTGACGGCCGATATTTCGCTCGCCGGGCGCAATGTGGTGCTGGTGCCCTTCTCGTCGAAGGTGTTCCTCTCGCAGAAGATCCGCTCGGCCGAGGAGAAGAAGCGGCTGAAGGGGATCGCCGCGGCGGTGCTGCCCAAGAATTTCGGCGTGATCATCCGCACGGCGGCCGTCGAGGCGAAGGACAGCGACATCGAGCAGGACATCCGCTCGCTGCTGGACCGTTGGTACAAGACCTTGCAGAACATTCGGAAGAAGGCGGCTCCCGCGCAGCTCATGAGCGAGCTGAGCCGTGCCAACACCATCATCCGGGACTCGCTGGGCGGCTCCTTCTCGCAGATCGTCGTCGATGACGAGGCCATGTTCCACGAGATCCAGAACTACATTCGGGTCATCGAGCCCCAGAGCGAGAAGCTCGTGAAGCTCTACCGGGGCAACGTGCCCATCTTCGACAACTTCGACATTTCGAAGCAGATCAAGTCGCTCTTCGCCAAGTACGTGTCGCTGCGGCGGGGTGCCTACCTCATCATCGAGCACACGGAGGCGATGAACGTGATCGATGTCAATTCGGGCAACCGGACCAAGGCCGAGGACGACCAGGAGCAGACGGCGCTCGACGTGAACCTGGCCGCCGCGCACGAGATCGCCCGGCAGCTGCGGCTGCGCGACCTGGGGGGCATCGTCATCATCGACTTCATCGACATGCACAAGGCTCCCAACCGGCAGCTGCTCTATGAGGAGATGACCAAACTCATGTCCACCGACAAGGCCAAGCACACGGTGCTGCCCCTGACCAAGTTCGGCCTGATGCAGATTACCCGTCAGCGGGTGCGTCCGGTGGCCGTGCAGGACGTGACGGATGTCTGCCCCACCTGCAACGGCACGGGGCGGATCGAGCCGACGGTGCTGCTCGACAAGAAGATCGAGAACAAGATCTCCTACCTGACGCAGGATGCGCACCAGAAATATATCAAGCTGCAGGTCAGCCCCTATGTCTCCTCCTACCTCAACCACGGCCTCTGGTCGCTGCGCCGCCGCTGGGAGTGGAAGTACAAGGTGCGCCTGAAGATCGTCGCCGACCAGAGCGTCGGCATCGTCGATGTCCGTTATTACGACAAGAACGGCAAGGACCTCTATAAAAAATAGGAATCGAACGACGGATCGGAAAACGGCCTTGGGGAACATTGCGTTCCGCGAGGCGTTTTTTTGGATCGGAACCTCCGAAAAACGATGGCTCGCACAGAGAAAACCGATATTTTGCAGCTGGCGGCCGCCGGGACCTGCTCCGGCGAGCTGCGCCGGGCGTATGACTCCGGATGCCGGACCCTCCACCTGAGGGATCTGGTCGGCGGTGCCTTCTCCGTCTATGCCGCCGCGCTCGCGGCCCGGGCGGGCGGCGTGCACCTTTTCGTCGCCGAGGACCGCGATGCGGCGGCATACCTGCTCAACGACTTCTATGCGCTGCTCGATCCGGCGCGCGTCTATTTCTTCCCCTCCTCCTACAAACGCTCGATCGTGTACGGCTCGGAGGATCCGCAGGGGGTGGTGCTGCGCACTGCGGCGCTCGGGGCGCTGCGCCGGGCGGCGGGTGCCGGGAC
>CAMWGZ010000189.1 GCA_947173915.1 uncultured Alistipes sp. | reverse complement strand
AAAGCAAAATCCCTTGCCCGCATGAAAATACAGGCAAGGGATTTTTGTTTCAGGACGTCGCCGGAACACGCGAATCGCACGCGACTACCCCACAACCGGCCCGGAAATGCTCTCACAGTGGGCGGAATCCTCATCGTAGAAGGTTCCGCAGCGATACTGCACGCAGAGCATCACCAGCGGAGCGTCGCCGTTGTTGCGCACGGAGCGCCGGCCGGCGGGAGCCACGCGCACGATGCTCCCCTCCCGCACGGGAACGATCCGTCCGTCGATCTGGAATTCGCCTTCGCCCGCAAGAAAAAAGTAGAGTTCCTCGTGATTCCTGTGGGTATGGAGAAATCCCGTCTCCGTGCCCGGAGCAAAGCTCTGGAAGGAAAACTCGCTGCCCGTGGCACCTACGGCGGCCCCGCCGAATACCTTTCCGGGAATCTTCACTTCCGGTCCGAGCTCCAATACATACTCGTTCAGCTCACTCAGTTTTCCGACATTGACGGCTCCGAAATTCTCCGCCGCCGCGATTTTTTCGATCTGTTTCATCATTTCGTTCGTTTCTCTTTGAAATTTTATCCGTTTTTTTGCTTTCCCGGAGGGATCACAGCGACAAAAGTAGAAGATAAAATAATACGGCACAATAAGTTACAATCCTATCACTCGGTAACCTTTTTGTCGGTTTTGCAGAGAGTCAGCCCGTTATGGGGGGCGACTTTTTTTCATGTTTTTTAAAGGCCCCGCACCATTTGCATCCGAACGTTATAATCGCTTACTTTGCAGCCGCAACCGGCTTGTCCGACCGACAGCGCAAAACGCCACGAACCATGAAGCAAACGCAACAAAAAAACTCGATCATCGAGATCTGCCCCATCCGCAACGTCGTCGCCCGCTTCGGCGACAAGTGGTCGCTGCTGGTGCTGCTGCTGTTGCACGAGCAGGAGGTACTGCGCTTCAACGAACTCTGCCGGCTGATTCCCGACGTTTCGTCGCGCGTGCTCTCGGGAACGCTCCGCTCGCTCGAGGCCGACTCGCTGATCGACCGCAAAGTCTATCCGGTAGTACCTCCGAAGGTGGAATATCGGCTGACGGAGACGGGCCGTTCGCTCATCCCGCTCATTCTGCAACTGACCGAATGGGCGCAAACCCACATGCCCTCCATCATGCGGCACCGGAAGCTGTACGCACAGCGGGAAGATCGGAGTAATTGAAAAACAGGCAGCGGGGCGATATATATCGCCCCGCTGCTTCTCGAAAACGGCATCATCCGGCCGCCTTTTGCACTCCCTCTTACGCGTCGTGCGCCGCCTTTTTCAGTCGGACATGGATTCCCACCGCCGCAAGCGCACCGTAGATCAGCGTCAGGCGCCACAGCATACGGATCTCGGGCAGCACTTCGTCGAACGAAGCACCCATGCTCTGGATGCGGATGAATCCCTCCACACCGCTGCTGCTCGGCAGCAGCTGGCCGAACCGATACATCCACTCGGGAATCGCCTCTCGCGGAATGGAGGCACCGCTGAGCAGCAGGATCGGGATGGAGGTCCAGAGCAGCAGCATGATCGACTGTTCGCGGCAGCGAAACAGCGTCGAAACGGCGATACCCAGTCCGATGCAGGAGAGCAGATAGGGAACCAGCAGTCCGATAAGAGCCCCCGTCGCCCCATTGGCCGGGAAATGGAACAGACGATAGTGCAGCCCCAGAATGTAGCACAGGGTCACGGCATAGACCGAGGCGTAAACGAACGCCTTGCCCGCCACCACCGGGAAAGTGGACATCCGCCGCCGTCCGGCGGGTATCAGCTTGCGGTAAAGCCCGAATTCGCGCCACGTGCCGCCGATCATGCCGATGCCGATAAGCATCGTCTGCTGGATGATGACCATGATGATCGCCGGCATGACGAACGACCCGTACCCCAGATAGGGATTGAACAGGTTGTGGCTCTGATAGATCACGGGCTGCGTGGTGGCCGTCGCCTGCGGAATGTTGGCCCCCTTGGCGATCAGACGCTGAAACTCGACCATCGCGCCCGTAGTACCGATTCCCGACACCAGCTCCTGAAACACCTGGCGGTACATCAGAAAGTAGCTGGCATCGACATAAAGCGACACGACCGCCTGCTGGCCTCCCAGTAGCTTCTGCTCGTAATCGGCCGGAATATAGACCACTCCGTAGATCTCCCGCTCGTAAAAGAGCTTCTTGGCCTCCTCCATCCCCTCGGGCGCATAAGCCACATAGAGGTTCGGCCCGGCATCGAACGTATCGATCAGCTGGCGGCTGGTCGCAGTCTTGCTCTGGTCGATCACGCCGATCGGCACGTTGCGCAACACCTGGTTGTTATAGGCCAGCGAATAGAGCGTCGAATAGATCAGCAGCGCGAGAATCAGCACGAGAATAACGCCGCTGTCCGAAAAAACGGTCGCATACTCATTGCGGACCACGCTGCGGAACTGCCTCCAATAGGAGTTCATCTGCCTTGAAAAACGACTCATCGTTACAACCTCCCCCAATATTTTTTATCCGTGCAGATCGTGCGCAGATGCGGCAGACAAAGCAACGGAAGAATCACGAACAACATAAGCACCCCCATATCGTGCAGGGAGTAGATGACCGGCGCACCGCGCATCGCCTGATCGACGATGATGTCGGTGTAGAACGTAAAGGGAAAAATATTGCTGAACCACTGCATCGGCCGGCTCATGGCCATGATCGGAAAGGTCAGCCCCGAGAAGGTAAAGGCCAGCACCGAATAGCCGCCGCCGATCGAGAGCGACAGGCGCAGGTTGCTCAGCACCGTCACGATCAGCGTGCCGATCGACTGGTAGCTCAGGATGAAGAGCAGATTGCTCGCCGTGATG
>CAMWGZ010000188.1 GCA_947173915.1 uncultured Alistipes sp. | reverse complement strand
AGTTCGACATTGCCATCCAGGCGGCCATCGGCGCCAAGATCATCGCCCGCGAAACGGTCAAGGCCGTGCGCAAGGATGTGACAGCCAAATGTTACGGCGGCGACATATCGCGTAAGCGCAAGCTGCTCGAAAAGCAGAAGAAGGGCAAGAAGCGAATGCGCCAGATCGGCAACGTCGAGGTGCCCCAGTCGGCGTTCCTGGCCGTACTGAAGATGGATTGACGGCAACCCGGAAAGGTGTCGCAGAAAGAATACGCCCCGCCAATGCGGGGCGTATTCTTTAGTTTTCGGGCGAAAAAGGAGGGTTGGGAGACGACCGCTACCGACCGCAATCAGTCGAACGACTGCATGCCCGACTGCGCGATGCGCATGATGCGCTGATACTCCTCGGGACTCAACTCCATGAAGAAGTAGTGGATCGGATCGACGCGCAGTCCGTTGTGGCGCACCTCGTAATGGAGATGCGGTGCGATCGAAAGACCCGAGTTGCCCGACAGTCCGATGATGTCGCCGCGGCGCACCTCCTGTCCCTTTTCGACGTTCATGGCCAGCAGATGGCTATACAGGGTCTCGTAGCCGTTGCCGTGGTCGATGACGACCGTGCGTCCCGAAGTCGAACGGGAGGCGGTCTCCCGGACGCGGCCGTCGGCCGTCGCGAAGACCCGGGAGCCTTCGGGAACGGTATAGTCCACCCCCTGATGGGAGTGCAGGGTCCGGTAGAAAGGGTGGATGCGCATGCCGTAGGAAGCCGTGAGCAGGGTCAGCTGGTCGTTGATGACGGGCTGTATGGCAGGAATGCGGTTCTTGTTCTCGCCGGCCCGATCGACCTCCTCCTGCATCTTCGCATAAGAGTCTGCGAGCCGTGCCATCGTCTTCTCCAGCTCCCGGATACGCTCCCGCATCTCGATGTTCAGTTCGCGGTTCGACTTGCCGAACGAAGCCTCGTACGAGAGCAGCCGCTTCGCCTCGTATTCCGAATCGAAATCGTAAGGCTCCGATTCGAAAAGGATGCGGAAGACATTGCGGTCGCGATCCGAAACGTTGCCCATCACGCACATGAGCGAATCGTAGCGCGCCTCCAGCTTCGCATATTCGTCGCGGAGCCGGTCGGTCGAATGCTTGAGTTCGTATTCGACGGGGGTGTCGAAAAAGAACGAGAAGCCTATGTAGTAAAGCGTCGCGGCCCCGAGTCCGATCAGGGCGTGGAGCGTGTGCCGGATCGCCTTCTGTTTGAAGGTGCGCGGGCGGGCATAGCGTATCGTGCGGCGGATCTTCGGCATGGGTTACTCTTCGAATTTGTCGAGGTTGAGCTCGTGCATCTGCTCCATCAGACGCTCGTACTCCTCGTTGGTCATGTTTCTGTTGAAGTAGTTGATCGGATTGACCACATTGCCCGCATGAATCACTTCGTAGTGGAGGTGCGGTCCGGTCACGCCGCCCGAGCGTCCCACCTTGCCGATGAGCTGCCCGCGCACCACCCGCTCTCCGGCCTTGACGAAGATCTGGCTCAGGTGGGCATACCGGGTCTGATAGCCGAACTCGTGGTCGAGCAGAATCTGCTTGCCGTAGCCCCGGTGCGGCTGCCCCTGATCGGCCAACTGCACCGTCGCGTCGCCCGTCGCATAGACGTTGCGGCCCACGTCGGCCGCCAGATCGATGCCCTTGTGGAAGATCCAGCGGTGGTAGATGGGGTGGTTGCGGTAGCCGAACGGCTCGATACCCCCGCGCAGCGCCTGGCGGTCGATGGGCCAGATGGCGGGAATCGCGGTGGACATGTTCTCCTTGTTTTTCGCCAGAATCTGCAACTCGTCGAAGGAGAGCGACGTGCGGTAGAGCTGCCGGCCGAAGGCATCGAGCCTTTTCCAGGTGTCGATCATCAGCGGTGTGTAGTCGTCGCCGGTCAGCGGCGCGTACTTCGACTCGTCGTAAGGCGTATAGATGCCGGCGACCTCCAGCGTGTCGGCCGAGAAAAGCGGGCGATAGACGAAGTTGTCGCGGTGGCGGATCTCGTCGAGCCGGTGCTGGGCCGAACGGATCTTATTCTGCAACAGTTTGTATTTCAGCTCAAGCTCCGAATTTTCGCGCAGGATCCGGTACATTTTCGGGGTGTAGAACACGTTGGCGAATATCACGTTGGCGAGCGATACGGCGATGAAGACGAGCAGAATCTTGCGGATGATCCGGTAGGCGTGCAGCCGAAGCGGCACCGCCGTCGTTTCGCGGGGCGGAGTGCGGGAATCGTCCATCTGTCTTTTTCGAACCGTCTTCATGAAAAACTATTTGCGGAATGATGCAAATTTAAGGTAAAGTTATTAATTTTGCAACCTTATCGAAAAACGTCAGAATTTGAAAAAACAGTATATGGAATCCAACAAAATTCGTCAGGCTTTTCTCGACTTTTTCGCGGGAAAAGAGCATGTCATCGTACCGTCGGCCCCGATGGTGGTAAAAAACGACCCGACGCTGATGTTTACAAATGCCGGAATGAACCAGTTCAAGGATATCTTCCTCGGCAACGCGCCGCGTCCGTATCCCCGGGCCTCCGATACGCAGAAATGCCTGCGCGTGTCGGGCAAGCACAACGACCTGGAGGAGGTAGGGCACGACACCTACCACCACACGATGTTCGAGATGCTGGGCAACTGGTCGTACGGCGACTACTTCAAGAAAGAGGCGATCGAATGGGCCTGGGAGCTGCTGCACGACGTCTACAAGCTGCCGGCCGAACGGATGTATGCGACGGTGTTCGAAGGCTCGGAGGAGGACGGCGTGCCGTTCGACCAGGAAGCCTACGACTACTGGAAACGATTCCTGCCCGAAGCCCACATCATCCGCGGAAACAAGCACGCCAACTTCTGGGAGATGGGCGAGACGGG
>CAMWGZ010000187.1 GCA_947173915.1 uncultured Alistipes sp. | reverse complement strand
GAGTTGGGGTCGGCGTACTCGGGGTGGGCCGCCTCCAGCTCCTGCAACTGGCGCATGAGGCGGTCGAACTCCATGTCGGAGATCTCCGGTGCGTTCTCGATATAGTATTTTCGGTTGTGCCGTTCGAGCGTCCGGCGCAGTTCTTCGATCTGTTCGCGTGTTGTCTTGCTCATATTCTTTTGTAAAAATACACAAATTCTTTTTTACGATAAAAGGAGAATCAAAAAAAACGGAAAAAATAATTCGAGTCTTGTGCCGATCGGCAAATTTTGTTTATACTTGCGCAAAATTTCAGAAAACCTGACTATGACTAAACCTACAGCACCGAAAAAACATGTGGTCGCCAGCTTCCGCAACCTGCCGCAGGAGCTTCAGGAGGCGGTTAAGTTGAAATATCCCCTCGGATTCGGCGAGGCGATGATGCGGATCGACAAGCCCAACGGGGACTTTTTCTATGCGGTTCCTTTCGATACGGAGGAGATCGCCTATCTGGTCAAGATCGACGTGAAGATCGACGACCGCACGGAAGAGGACGAGGAGAAGGACTATTACGACGAGGATATCAAGGGAGCCGACGAATTGCAGGACGACGGCGAGTCGGACGACGACCGCGACGAGATGTGATCCTAACGGGAGCGTGCCTATCGGGAAATTTCGACTTTTTACGGCTTTTTCTTTTGTGCGGTCGCGCGTCTCTTCGCGGATGCGGAGGGTGCGCCCGTCGTTTTTCCGGGACGGAAGGAGGGCGGATACCTCCGGTGTCGGCGCGGCGGCGGAGTTCGTTTCGGCCGCATGACCTCTTCTGAAATACCTGACTGAAAGAATGAAAGCGATGGTTCCTTCGCGGGTGCCATCGCTCTTCCGTTGCGATTCGGTAAGAAATCGTGGCGATAAAAGGGTGTTTTGTAAAAAAATTCTTACCTTTGGATGCAAAAAAGGTTTTGCGATAAAATATTTTAATCATAGGACATGAACAAAGTAGATGTCATACTCGGCCTGCAGTGGGGCGATGAGGGCAAAGGCAAGGTTGTCGATGTGCTGACTCCCAACTATCAGGCGGTTGCGCGTTTCCAGGGAGGGCCCAATGCAGGACATACGCTGGAATTCAACGGCGAAAAGTATGTTTTGCGTTCGATCCCTTCGGGTATTTTCCAGGGAGGCAAAACCAATATCATAGGCAACGGCGTGGTGCTCGACCCGATTCTTTTCCGGGACGAGGCGGAGGCGCTGGCCCGCAGCGGACACGACCTGAAGGGCCGTTTGCAGATTTCGCGCAAGGCCCACCTCATTCTGCCGACCCACCGGATGCTCGATGCCGCCAACGAGGCCGCGAAGGGCGGTGCGCGCATCGGCACGACGGGCAAGGGCATCGGTCCGACCTATACGGACAAGATCAGCCGTACGGGCATGCGCGTGGGCGATATCCAGAGCCCTTCGTTCCGCGAGATCTACGGGCGGGTGAAGGCGCGTCACGAACTCCAGCTCCGCAGCCTGAACTATACCTATGACCTGGCCGATCTGGAGCGTCAGTGGTTCGAGGCAGTGGAGTACCTCAAGGAGTTCCGCCTGATCGACGGCGAGTACGAGATCAACCGGCTGCTGGCCGAAGGAGCGCCCGTCCTGGCGGAGGGGGCGCAGGGCACGCTGCTCGATGTCGATTTCGGCTCCTATCCTTTCGTTACCTCCTCCAACACGGTCTGCGCCGGAGCCTGCACGGGCCTCGGCATCGCGCCGTCGCGCATCGGAGAGGTCTATGGTATCTTCAAGGCCTACTGCACACGCGTGGGGGCGGGGCCTTTCCCGACCGAGCTGTTCGACCGGACGGGCAAGCTCCTGCAGGAGCTGGGCCACGAGTACGGTGCCGTCACGGGCCGCGAACGCCGCTGCGGCTGGCTCGACCTGGTGGCGCTCAAATATGCCGTGATGATCAACGGCGTGACGCAGCTCATCATGATGAAGAGCGACGTGATGAACGATTTCGAGACGATCCGCATCGCCACCGCCTACGAGATCGACGGCCGGCGGACGGATCGCTTCCCCTACGGGATCGACGGGCACATTACCCCCGTATATACCGATTTCGAGGGCTGGAAGTGCGATTTGCGCAAGATACGGAACTATGCGGATTTCCCCGCCCAGTTCAAAAAATATGTAGAGTTCATCGAGATGGAGACGGGCGTGCCCGTGAAGATCATTTCGGTGGGACCCGATCGCGAGGAGACCATCGTCCGATAGCTCGGGTTGAA
The DNA here is from genome assembly GCA_947173915.1 of uncultured Alistipes sp. GTDB lineage: Bacteria > Bacteroidota > Bacteroidia > Bacteroidales > Rikenellaceae > Alistipes. The sequence continues at coordinate 639 of CAMWGZ010000187.1, read as the reverse complement.
CGAATTTATGTGTTTAAAGATGAAAAAACAGCTGAAAATTGTAGTTTTGGCCAAGCAGGTGCCCGATACCCGCAACGTGGGTAAGGATGCCATGACCCCCGAGGGTACGGTCAATCGTGCCGCGCTGCCTGCGATCTTCAATCCCGAAGATTTGAATGCTCTCGAAGCCGCTCTTTTTCTGAAGGACGAAACGGAAGGGGCTACGGTCCATATTCTGACGATGGGTCCCCCGCGTGCCGCCGACATCATCCGTGATGCCGTCTTCCGGGGCGCGGACGGCGGTTATCTGCTGACCGACCGCAAGTTTGCCGGTGCCGATACGCTGGCCACCTCCTATGCGCTCTCGTGTGCGCTGCGCAAGATCCAGCCCGACCTGATCATCGCGGGCCGTCAGGCCATCGACGGCGATACGGCCCAGGTGGGTCCTCAGGTGGCCGAGAAGCTCGGACTGCCGCAGGTTACCTATGCCGAGGAGATTCTGGAGATCAAGGATGAGTCGCTGGTGGTCAAGCGCCGTCTGGAGCACGGTGTCGAAGTGGTCGAATGTCCGATCCCGATGGTCATGACCGTCAATGCTTCGGCTGCCGAGTGCCGCCCGAAGAACGCGCGCCGCGTCATGAAGTTCAAGAACGCCATGAC
>CAMWGZ010000186.1 GCA_947173915.1 uncultured Alistipes sp. | reverse complement strand
CAGGAGCGGCAGAAGCGCATCGACAAGGCGAGCGGCAAGATCGCCAAGATCGCCGCCGAGAAAGCGGGAGACGCACTGGTCAAGGAGGCGGAGCGACAGGCCGCGAAGCTGACCGCCGAAGCCGAGACGCAGATCGAGAAACTCAAGGAGAGCGCCACGAAGAAATAGCGCGCCTCCGACCAAGACGAAGCCGCCGCATCCGGAATCCGGATGCGGCGGCTTCGTCGTTTTCCGCGAAACGGATCAGAACTCGACCGTCACGCCGCGCGTCGGCACGAGCGTGCCGCTCGCCTGACGCAGGTACTTCATCCGATAGCGCTGCTCGGCGGGCGGAGCCTCCGGATTCTCGATCACGCCCGTGCTTACCAGCACGTCGGGCTGCCGCAGCTTGCTGCAAGTCACGTTCTGCAGATCGACGTACAGCCCCAGCATGCAGCCGCGCAGGTAGAACACCTTGTCGATCCGCAGGTCGAGCTGCACGAACGCATCGAGACGGCCCGTGTTGTAGCGCGCATAGTCGTAGTAGGGCCGCCCCTGGGCGTTCCAGGCCTGCACGAGCGACGACTTCTCCACGTCGTAGGGTGTGTAGGGCGCACCGCCTATGGCGCTCAGCTTCGCCCCCACGCTCCAGTGGCGCGGCAGGTCGTACGTTCCGCTGATGTTGGCGATAAAGCGGTTGTCCCAGGCCGAGGGGATGTAGTCGCTACGGCGGTCGCGGCGGTATTCGCTGCGGAACCAGGTAAAGGCCCCCACCACATTGAGCCGGTCGGGAATCTGCCAGCGAGCCATCAGCTCCACGCCGTAGGCGCGGCCCGAGGCCGACGAGACGAGCCGTTCGTCGCCCGCCGTGCCGTAGTCGTCGCCCTTGCAGGTCAGCGGCACCCCGTCCCCGACCGAAAGCGGCACGTCCGCATAATACTTGCAGAACCCTTCGACCGAGACGACCAGCCGGTCGCGCAGCCGCCAGTCGAAGCCGAGCGCCCCCTGCGTGGCCCGCATGTACTTCAGGTCCCGATTGACCGCCACGCCCGCCTCCTTGTAGCCGAGGGCCGTATAGGGCGGAAGCTGGTAGAAGATGCCCGCCCCCGCATTGACCGACCAGCTCTCGCTCAGCGCGTAGGAGGCCGACACCCGGGGCGAGAGCTGCTGCCAGAACCGCCCGGTCGCGGCGGAGAAGTCGCATCCGTCGGCCCGCACGCCCGCCGAAAGGGTCAGCCGCCTGTCGGCCGAGGCATAGTCGGCTCCGGCGAACACGCCCCAGCCGACGATCCCCAGCCGGGTCCGGTAGTCGAGCAGCTCGCCCTCCCCGCGATAGACACGCCGCAGCGTGCGGTTGTCGTAGGTCGAATAGCTCAGCTCCGCCCCCTCGCGCACCGTCCAGCGTCCGAGGCGCGAGCGGTTCTCGACGCGCAGCGAGGTCTTCTGCTCGACACCCCGCAGCCGCAGCATCAGGTTCTCTTCCGACGAGGCATCGTTGTCGCGATACTTGATGTTGCGGTTGTTGAGGTAGTTGTGGCTCAGCGCCACCGACAGCTCGTGCCGCCCCGCGAAGTGGCGATAGACCGCCCCGACCGTGAAGGTCTCCTGCCGGATGCGGGGCAGGTAGCTGAGCAGGTATTCGTTCTCCTCGCCCCGCTCGTCGAGGTTGAGCCGCATGTTGTCGATGCCGACCAGCCCGAGCAGCGTGAGTTCGTCGCGCTCCGAAAACCGGGTCTTGACCTTCATCTGTCCGTCGATGTAGTTGGGCAGGAAAGGAAGCCCCAGCAGTTTGAAAAGCAGCTGGAGGTAGGACTGGCGCACGGAAAAGAGGTAGGTGGTCTTCCGCCCGACGTGTCCGCTGCCGCTCAGCGCCACCTCCGAAGCCCCGAGCGTCGCCTTGAAGGTCTGCCGCTCGCGGTCGCCGTCGCGCAGCCGGAAGTCGAGCACGGAACTGAGCGCCCCCGCGCGATCGACGGGAAAGGCTCCCGTATAGAAGTCGATCTCCCGCACCAGGTCGGAATTGACGATGCTGACCGGCCCGCCCGAGGCCCCCTGCGTGGCGAAATGGTTGATGTTCGGGATCTCGATCCCGTCCATGAAGAAACGGTTCTCCGAGGGACCGCCGCCCCGAACGATCAGGTCGTTGCGGTAGCCGATCGGCGAGAAGGCCACACCGGGATAGGAGCGCACGATGCGCGACACGTCGCGGTTCGATCCGGGACTCTTCTCGATCTCCCGCATGCCGATCACCCGCATGCTCACGGGGCTTTCGATCGTCCGGCGGAAGGGCGACGGACGCACGGTAACCATCGCGAGCTGCTCCGGCTCCTCCTCGATCTCGACCTCGATGAAAGGGGTGGCGGCCGACACCCGGTATTCGGGGGTCTCGACCGTGCGGTAGCCGATGTAAGAGACCGTGAAGCCGTAAATGCCCGGCGCGAGCCGCTCCAGCACGAAGCGTCCGAGCGAGTCGGTGGTGGTCCCCCGCTCCGGGCGACCGGTAACGAAGACGGCCGCATAAGCGACCGGGCGGCGCGAAGAGCGGTCGATTACCCGCCCGCGCACAGAATAACCCTCCGCCGCGCCGAACGCCATGCCGGCAACCAGGCACAGCAGCGAAGCGACGATGCCGAATCTCAGTTTTCCCATACGGCCGCAAATTTAGCAAATTTCAGGCCGGCAGCGATTTTACCGCTCAAAAAACCGTTTTTTCTCCGTCCGGAGCGAGTTTTGCACCGTTCTTGCATCGCTCCGCTGCAAACGAATACAGTGTCGCCGTCCATGAAAAAGATCTTCGTATTGCTGCTCCCGTTCGTCGCCTGCCTCGCGACCCGCCTCTGCGCCGAAACCTTCGCCGGCAGCGAACGCAACGCCCGCACGGCCGTGCAGTCCCTCCGGCCGACCCGGACGGCGACACCCA
>CAMWGZ010000185.1 GCA_947173915.1 uncultured Alistipes sp. | reverse complement strand
ACGTTCGGGATTCTCGTCGTCACGCAGGGCATTACGCCCCAGAATATCGCCACGTGCACTCCGATAATATAATAGCCGACGAGCGCCACCGCACCCTGGATGACCGCCAGCAGCGGGATGCCGATGGCGTTCGAACGGACGATCATCGCCACCTCGCCGACGATTTCGCGGGAGGTCTTCCGGTTGAAGGGGATGAACTTGCACAGGTAGCGCTCCATCCTGTCGCCGCCGATGAGCATGAAGTAGAGCACGAACAGCAGCACGACGACATTGACCGCGAAGCTGCCGATGCTCCCCACCAGCCACTGCCCCAGGCGCGGGACCATCGCCACCAGCTGCGAGAGGTTCTCCCCTTCGAGCAGGTCGTAGCCCGTTTTCTGATGGACGGCATCGATCGCCTGACGCAGCGGCTGCACGATCGACGAAGGATCGACCGCCACATGCTGCACCCGCACCACGAACATCCACACCAGCAACGACAACGGAATGAGGAAGCAGACGATCGCCTCGCCCAGCAGCAGCGAGGCGGCCAGGCTCCGGCGCAGGCGACGGCGCACGGTCAGCGTGCGCATCTGGCCGCGCAGCAGGATATAGATGGTCAGCGCACCGAGCAGCCCCCCGAGAAAGGGGATCAGTTCGATGAAGATGACCGCTCCGAGGCCCAGAAGAATAATGTAGAGCGAATAACGCCAATACTTGTCCCGCGTATTTTCCATAAGCGACGTTTACTTGCCGGACCGAACATCCGGTCCGCCGAACGGAATGGAGCAAGAGGCATGCCGTTCTGCAAACCGTCAGAACAGACCGGCCACACCCCGCACGGCGGCCAGCACGACCAGATAACGCAGCGCCTTGCCCGCGAACATCGCCCCGGCGGCGATCCAGGCGTTGCCGCGCATGAGCCCCAGCACGATGGCGATCGCCTCGCCGACGTAGGGCAGGAAGGCGAAAAAGGCGAACAGCGCGCCGCGCCCCTCCAGAAAACGCGAAGCCCGGGCGATCTGCGCCTCGTCGATGCGCAGGTAGCGGGAGATCCACTCCCTGCGGCCCTGCCGCCCGATCCAGTAGCAGCTCATCCCGCCGAGCGTATTCCCGGCCGAGGCACTCAGCAGGAGCAGCCAGGGATCGAGTCCCAGCCCCAGCAGCACCGCCAGCACCGCCTCCGAGCTGAAAGGCAGGATGCTGCCCGCCACCAGCGCCGAAAGAAAGAGTCCGAGGTATCCCCAGTCGGTAAAAATCCGTGTCAGCACGACAAAAAATTCCTCCATCGAATTTGGTACGCTTTATGCAATACTTCCTGCAGGGTTAATTAATGATTGGTATTCGAAAACACCCGCCGCCGCAAGGTTCGCCGCCGCTTTGTCGTCACAAGGCAGGCCGGCAGCCCCGCCGGACGGGTGTTTTTTCGTTTCCGTCCGGAGCGGCGGCGCGCTGTGCGACCGCAAAAATAGGAAAAAAGCCGGAAGCGGCCTCCGGCTCCGCCCGACTCCGGAGAAAAACCGGTGCCCGCCAGGCATGAAAAAAGCGCCGGCCGCAGCGGATGCGGACCGGCGCAAGCTATCGGGAGCGACTCCCGCCGGACTATCGTTTCGCCGCGGCGAGCGCCTTTTCGTAGTCGGGCTCCTGCGTGATCTCGGGCACCAGCTCGGCATAGACCACACGGCCCGTCGGGTCGAGCACGACCACTGCCCGGGCCAGCAGCCCCTTCAGCGGACCATCCTCCATGAGCACGCCGTAACGCTGGCCGAAGCCTTCGTTGCGGAAATCCGACGCGGGAATCACGTTCTCGATCCCCTCGACCGTGCAGAACCGCGTATGGGCGAAGGGAAGGTCTTTCGAGACGGCGACCACCACCGTGTCGCCCAATGCCGCGGCCAGCGTGTTGAACTTGCGCACCGAGGCGGCGCACACCTGCGTATCGAGGCTTGGGAAGATGTTGAGGATAACCCGTTTGCCCTTCAGATCGGCCAGCGAGAGGGTGCTCAGATCGCTCTTGACCAATGCGAACTCGGGTGCCATCGTCCCGACCTCCGCGAAGCGGCCGGCGAGTCGCACCGGCGTTCCTTTGAATTTCGTTGTTGCCATATCTTTATCATTTAGCGATTGATCCGTTCCCGTGCGGACCTCCTCCGCACCCTGCATGCCCTGCAAGAATCGGACCGGAACAGCCGTTCGGACTACTTGAGGAGCAGCTCTTCCAGCCGGAGCTTCGGGACATAGTGAACGCCGTCGCGGCGGTAATAGTCGAGACGCTCCCCGCGCCCGGCCTCCACCAGCTCGATCCGTTCGATTCCCCGGCCGACGGCCAGAATCAGCAGCGGCTCGAACTCCAGAGCGAACTCGCGGCGGATCTCCTCCCGGTCGAACGCCCCGATGCAGATGCCGTTCAAACCGATCTCGACCGCCTGCAACAGCATGCTCTGGGCCGCGATTCCCAGGTCCAGCCCGACGGAGGGGGACTCCCCGACGGTCGAGCAGCAGATGATGAAGGCGTTCGGCTCGCTCCCCGGAAGCGGCAGGTGCAGCTCGGGAAGCGCTCCTCCCAGCCGAATGTGGGGCAGCACCTTGCCCGCCTCGTCCGCCAGCACGGGACGGAAGCGCAGCACCTGCCGGTTCCTTACCGAGGCGATCCGGGTATTGACCCCGATGATGCGCAGCAGCTGGTCCCCGCGCACGACGAACCCGCTGTCGTAACCGCGATGGCTGCGGTTGCGCGACAGCAACCGGGCGAGCGTCGCCCCAGGTTTGCGGGCCGCAGCACCCGCCGTACGCTCGCGATACTCCTCCATCTTGCGTTCCAAATAATTATCCGCCATAATCCATATTCGTTTTCCGACGTGCAAAGATACGACAAACCCGCGTATGCCGCCACACCCAGCCCCGAATTACCGAATCGGCCGCCCCCCCCGCACCTCTCTTC
>CAMWGZ010000184.1 GCA_947173915.1 uncultured Alistipes sp. | reverse complement strand
CACCCGGAAAACAACACCCGGAAAACAACACCCGGAAAACAACACCCGGAAAACAGCCCTCGAAACGCACCCGAGGCACCCTGCCCTGCCGGAGGGTGCCTCGTCGCATCCCATTTCGCCGATTATACAACAAAGAAAGAGGGAGGAGCCTGCGCGGCTCCTCCCTCCCGGGAAACGTTCCGGAACGAATCCGGAATCCGTATTTTAGCGGTTCATGCGCGCCTGCGCCTCGATCACGCCCGCAAGGTGTGCGTTCAGATCGAAATCGTTCTCTTCGAGGGCATGCTCCTCGCCGCGGCACACGACGGGACCGCGCTCGTAGGCTGCGCGCTCGGCTTCGGCCACTGCGAACGAAGCGGTGCTGAAGCGTATGGGAGCCGAGAAGGTCATCGACTTCGATTTTACCGAAGAGACGCTCGCCGCAGCGGTGCTGTTGTTGGTCCATCCGCCCTGGGTGGGAGCCGTCATCGGATCGGAGAAATCGTACTCGCGCAGATCCGGCTCCTCGTAGTGCATCGGACCCCATGCGCCGGTCTCATCCTGGGCTGCATAGAAGAAGCCCCAGTACTCCAGACCCGGCGGCAGGTAACGGCCGATACGGGCATCCTTATAACCCAGCGTGCTGGTATCGAAATATTCGTAGATCAGATCGTCCGACAGCGGCATGTAGCGACGTGCCGCGTGCAGCAGACCATAGTAGTGGGCGCAATACTCGTTGGGCTCCAGCCAGAAGATGAAGACGGGCGCACCGGAGCAACCCTTGTAGGCGGTCGGATAAAGCGTCTCGAGAATCGTACCGTCGTAAATCTTCCACGAAGCGGTCAGATCGGCCTTGTCGCTTCGCGGCAGAGGCAGCGTGGTCACTTTGGCGATCGTAATATCGGACAGCACCTGGCCGCCGGCGAAGGCGAAAGCGAAAGCCACATAATCGGTACCCGGCGTACAGAACGAAGTCATGTGCTGCTCGCCCACCACGCAGGAGCTCTCGATGTTGCCATCGGCATGGATCATCTCTTCGACGAAATCGCGCCAGCTCTCGTAAGCCTCGAACCACTCGCTCGTGACGATGCCCGCATAGTAGAACACGTCGTCGTAGATGGGCTTGAACGTCGCGGAAACCTGACGCAGCACGCTCGCGTCGATATCCTCGATCTCCACCTTGAAATCCTCGGGGCAGAATGCCTTGGTCGTCATGAAATCCTTCGCTTCGATGGCCGTCGTACGGTGGCCGGTCTTGTCGAAACCGAAGACGAAGACGGTAAGCTCCTGCTCGGGCAGCAGCACCCAGTTAAGGTCGGCGGCCAGGTTACGCGTCTGCTCGCCGCGCATTACCCAGGTATTGGTCTCCCAGTTGGAATTGTCGCCGTTGCCGTCGGTCCAGCCGTCCTGACGCTGCAACGTACGCTCGACGATCTGGCTCAACGTAGCATCCTTGAATGCGGCGGTCGGGGTTACGCCGATGTAATAAGTCGTCTCGGGATCCGAAGGAACCACGTGGATGGTAGCATCCTTGGCCTTGATGCTGGGAATCGACACCTCGAACGTACACGGGTTGGTTGCTTCGATATCCGCAGTCTTGACGACGTTGCGCGTGAACTCCGTGGTGTAGTTGTAGCTCTCGTCCATCGCATAGGTGTAGAGGTAGTACTCCGTACCGCCCCATACCCGGATCGAACCGGTAAGCTCCGAGAGTTTGAACTGGAGAGGGCCACGATACATCTGCGGTTTGGGATCGGCCTTGCGCACGTTGAGCAGCGTGTTGTTGCGAATGATCTCGTCGGTATATTCATTCGAGCGGAACGCATACTCGTTCAGGTAGGTAAAGCTCCACATGGCATCTTCGCTGTCGGCACCCGTCGGCGTGATGGTAATCAGCGCATCGTAGGAGCCGAGAGAAACAGCCTCCACTTTGAACGTGCAGTCGATCTGGGGAACGAGCTCCGTGCGGAACTCCTTCTTGTAGATGGACGAAAGAGGCTCAAGCGTAGAGATGTTGATCGCGTAGCAGTAAACGTAGTATTCGGTATCCGGATAGAGGCTGCTGAACTTATAGCGGCTATCCTCCGGATCCGACGGACCCGTGCCGGCATAGAGGCTGAGGTAGGTCTGAATATCCAGGCCATAAGCCTTGTTGGCATAATCGGTCAGGAATTCGAGGTCGTCGGCGATGATCTCGGACTCCTTATAGGTGTCGAAAGAGGCCTTCGAGAGCACCATCGCGATGTAGGGAACGTCATCGTTCGACGGAACGATGCTCGCACGCACCTCGTTCTTGCCGAGTTCGGCGATCTCGATCTCGAACGACATGCCGCCCTCGCGAATCTGGGTTACGGTCACTTTCGCATCGACCTCGCCGGGATAAGAGAGGGTAAGCACACCGACACGGTCCTTCGAATCATCCTCGTAACGGTTATATTTGAACTCGATGGTACCGTGTACTGACGTATCGAAGGAGTGCATCCAATCGACGGAAGATGTAACGGAAATTCCCCCCCCCTCGGAGAAAGAAACAGGAACCGTGTAAGTCAGCGTGGCCATACCGCCCGCAGCGTCCAGCGCCATGGTAGAACGCACCTCGATGCGCGATACAGCATCGACCGTCTCGTCGTTGCTGCAACCGCTGGCACCGATTGCGAGCATCGCCACGAAAGCGCCTACGCAATACGAAAACAGTTTTTTCATAGAAATTAAGTGTTTTTTTAGTTTGGGAAAGGCGCAGTCGTCTCCTACCCGCGCGGAATTCCCGGGTTAATAAAAAATATGAAAATTGAAATTTATTGAAAAAGAGACAAAAGGTTCAATACCTTTAATATTCGGGAGGAGGGCTGGGAGTGGTCAGGAACGGGTCCTCATAATTGAGGAACCTGCCGAAATAAATCCCGGTGTGCTGACGATGGTATGTAAAATAAATCCCCATTTTTCGAATC
>CAMWGZ010000183.1 GCA_947173915.1 uncultured Alistipes sp. | reverse complement strand
CCGGACTTTCGATCCGGCGGGACGACGGGTCGCTCTACGACCGCTTCCGCGACAGGGTCATCTTCCACGTGCACAACATCTCGGGCCGCGTCGTGGCCTTCGGCGGCCGGACGCTGCGCACCGACAAGTCGGTGGCCAAGTACCAGAATTCGCCCGAGAGCGAGATATACAGCAAGAAACGAGAGCTTTACGGCCTGTTTTTCGCCAAGAAGGCGATCCAGCAGCACGATTTCGCCATCATGGTCGAGGGCTATACCGACGTGATTTCGATGCACCAGGCCGGCGTGGAGAACGTGGTGGCCTCGTCGGGTACGTCGCTCACGACCGAGCAGATCCGGCTGCTGGGGCGTTTTACCCGCAACATCACGGTCATCTACGACGGCGACTCGGCGGGCATCCATGCCTCGCTGCGCGGTATCGACATGATCCTGCGCGAGGGGATGAACGTGCGGGTGGTGCTGCTGCCGCCCGAGGACGACCCCGATTCGTTCGCGCGGAGCCATACGGCCGCCGAGGTGCAGGAGTACATCCGTGCGCACGAGGAGGATTTCCTCATGTTCAAGGCCCGCCTGCTGCTGGAGGACGCCGCGGGCGATCCCATCAAGAAGGCGGCGCTGATCAACGACATGGTGCAGTCCGTCATGCAGATCCCCGATCCGATCCAGCGCTCGGTCTATACGAAGGAGTGCGCCCGGATCATGGACATCGACGAGAACCTGCTCATCGCTGAGGTGGGCCGCAAGCGGATGGCCTCGACGGGTGACCGCGAGGCCGAGGAGTTCGTGCGGCGGCAGAGCGCCCGGATCCGGCAGGAGCAGGCTGCCGCCGAAGCGGGGCAGATTGCCGTGACGCGGCCCGTCGCGGGGGGGAGCAGCTCGGAGGCGCTCGAGCGGGAGCTGGTGCGCTACCTGCTCAAGTACGGCCACCGCACGTTCGACTTCAAGGAGGGGCGCAACATCGTCGCCTACAACGTGGCGGAAGTGATCTTCGGAGAGCTGGAGGCCGACGGGCTGGAGTTCCGCAACCGGGTCTTCAACGAGATCCTGCGGCTCTACCGCGCGCAGTGGAGCGTGTCGGGGCCGGGAGTCGAGGTGCCGCCCCACCTCTTCATCAACCATACGGATGCCGAGGTGTGCAACGCGGCGGTCGATATCCTCACTTCGGAGGACAACTACGTGCCGAGCGAGCTGTGGCGGCAGAAGGAGGTGCACGTCGAGAGCGATGCCGAGATGCTGGCCGTCGGGGTGCCGAAGGCCGTGACCCTCTACAAGTCGAAGGTTATCGAGCGTCTTTCGCAGGAGCTGCACGAGCGGCTGAAGGACGAACGTCTGACGGACGAGGAGCAGCTGGAGATCATGCAGCGGCTGTCGCAGCTGAACCGGGGCAAGGTCTCGATCGCCCGCAAACTCCATCGGTTGATTCTGTGAAAAAGGGAGGGTCCGGGGCGTACGCGCATCACTGCGCCTACCGAGTGCAAACAGAAAATAAACAGAAAGATGTGTAAAACATATCGAAGATAAAAAATTATCTTTCCCGGATCCCTCCGCGCCCGAATGGAACAAATATTGTGCCGATTCCGGTATTTTCGGCGGCGGGTACCGGGCGGAATGGATGAAAAAAAGTGTAAGATGGCTGATTATAAAAATATTAACATACGCAACAAACGGGCGACGTTCGATTACGAGATCCTCGAGGAGTATGTCGCCGGTGTGGTGCTGGTCGGCACCGAAATCAAGTCGGTTCGCCTGGGAAAAGCATCTATTACAGATAGTTATTGCTATTTCGACAAGGACGAACTCTGGATCCGGGGTGTGAATATCGCGGAATACAGTTGGGGAACATGCAACAACCACGTGCCGCGCCGCGACCGCAAGCTGCTGCTCAACCGCAAGGAACTGAACAAGCTGCAGCGCTCGTTGCAGGATCGGGGCCTGACGGTGGTGGGGCTGCGGCTGTTCCTCAACGAACGGGGCCTCGTGAAGATCGTGGTGGGACTGGCGCGCGGCCGCAAGGCCTACGACAAGCGCGAGTACCTCAAGGAGAACGATGCCCGTCGCGAGATGGACAAGGCGATGAAGAAGTACCGGGCATAGTCCGGTGCCGGACGGCGGGATGCCTCCTGCCGGCGGATTGTAAATTATGAGAAACTAAGGATATGTCGTTGATTTTATGTATCGAAACCGGCACGGACATCTGTTCTGTCGGATTGGCCGGCGACGGAAAGCTGATTTCGTTGCGCGAGAGCGACCCGGGGCGTGACCACGCCCGGCAGCTCGGTGTCTTTGTCGATGAGCTGCTGACCCAGACGGGGATCGCGCCCGACGAGCTGGATGCCGTCGCCGTCGGCCGGGGACCCGGCTCCTATACGGGACTCCGTATCGGCGTTTCGTTCGCCAAGGGACTCTGCTACGGTATCGGCAAGCCGCTGATCGCCGTAGGATCGCTCGATGCCCTGACCGAGGTGGCGCGCGAGGACTACGAGGCGGGCATCTTAGCGGTCGAGGATTGGGCGCGGGCGCGTCTCTGTTCGATGGTCGATGCACGCCGCATGGAGGTCTATGCCCGGGTGTTCGACAGTGCGGGCGTGCCGCTCTCGGAGGTGGCGGCTGAGGTGGTTACTCCGGATAGTTTCGCCGCGTGGCGCGGCGACGGGCGGCCGTTCGTGATCTTCGGCAACGGAGCCGCCAAGTGCGGGGAGGTGCTGCCCGATGCGGCGTTCGTTTCGGTGGCTCCCTCGGCACGGGGGCTGGCCCGGCTGGCGCAGCGTGCCTTCGACGAGGGGCGCACGGAGGACGTTGCCTATTTCGAACCTTTCTACCTGAAGGATTTCGTGATCACGCAGTCGAAGAAGAAATTTTTCTGACGGTTCGTGCGAATTGCAGCGGGGCGGCTCTCAAGGAGGGCCGCCCTGCTTCGTTTCCGCATCGGAAGAG
>CAMWGZ010000182.1 GCA_947173915.1 uncultured Alistipes sp. | reverse complement strand
GGAAAAAATGCAAGCGAGCTTGCTTTTTTCGCTCGGCTTATTCGTATCTTTGTCCAATCAGCAAAAAAACGGTATGCACAAAGCAGGCTTCGTCAATATCATCGGCAACCCCAACGTCGGCAAATCGACGTTGATGAACGCGCTCGTGGGCGAGCGCCTTTCTATCATTACCTCCAAGGCGCAGACCACGCGCCACCGTATTCTGGGTGTCGTGAGCGGCGAGGAGTTCCAGATCGTCTTCTCCGACACGCCGGGCATCCTCAAGCCCTCCTACAAGCTGCACGAGTCGATGATGAAGTTCGTCGAAGGTGCCGTCAGCGCCGCGGACGTGATCCTCTACGTGACCGACGCTTCGCTGCCGGACGACCGCCAGACGGAGACGCTCGACCGCATCCGCCGCAGCGGCATCCCCACGCTGGCGGTCATCAACAAGATCGACCTCACGACCCCCGAACGGCTCGAAGAGCTGGTCGAAAAGTGGCGCACGATCCTCCCCGACGCGGTCATCGTCCCCGTGTCGGCGCGCGAGAAGTTCAACATCCGGGGGCTTTTCGACCTGATCCTGGAGCGGCTGCCCGAAGGCGAGGCCTTCTATCCGAAGGATACGCTCACGGACAAGACGCTGCGTTTCTTCGCCTCGGAGATCATCCGCGAGAAGATCCTGCGCAACTACGACAAGGAGATCCCCTACTGCTGCGAGATCGCGATCGAAAGCTACCGGGAGCAGCCCGAAATCGACCGCATCGCCGCGACGATCTTCGTGGCCCGCGACTCGCAGAAGGGCATCCTGATCGGCCACAAGGGCGAGAAACTCAAGAAGGTCGGCCGTCAGGCCCGCGAGGACATGGAGGAGTTCCTCGGCAAGAAGGTGTTCCTGGAACTCTTCGTCAAGGTCAATGAGAACTGGCGCGACAACGAGCGGCAGCTCAAACGGTTCGGCTACGAGTTCGAATAACGGACGACGATCGTATGACGCGGCGCGCACTCATCCCGGCACTGATTCTGCTCTGGACGCTGTTCGGCGGCGTGCGGAGCGCCTGCGCCCAGTACAACGAAGACTACTTCTACTGGGCGGGCCGCCGGTGTCTGATGAACCGCGAGTACCGCGAGGCGATCCGCGTGCTGAACAGCCTGCTGCAGACCGAAGGCCACGCAGCCGAGGGATACTTCCTGCGCGGGGTGGCCAAATTCAACCTCGACGACCTGCTGGGTGCCGATGCCGACTTCTCGACGGCCATACGGCAGAATCCGGTCTATACCACCGCCTACATCTACCGGGCGCTGACCCGCTCGCGCCTGGGCAACTACGACGATGCGCTCCGCGACTTCCGGGAGGCGATCGACCTGCGGCCCGACCGCCCCGATGCCTATTACAGCCGGGGCTACACGCGCCTGCAAAACAAGCAGTACGCCGAGGCGATCGAGGATTTCGACCGCTTCATCTTCCAGCAGAACCGGGTCGCCGATGCCTACATCGGGCGCGGCACGGCCTACCTCTACCTGCAGGACACCGTGCGGGCGATGCAGAACTTCGACACGGCGATCCGCACCAATCGGGAGAATCCCAACGGGTACTACCAGCGCGGGACGATCTACCTCCAGCAAGAGAGATATCGCGAAGCCGAGGAGGATTTCGACATGTCGATCCGCTGCGATTCGACCTTCCTGCCCCCCTACTTCAACCGCGCGATCGTCTATTCCCACACGCACCGCCCCATGCAGGCGCTGGCCGACTTCGACCGGGCGGCGCAGCTCGATTCGACCAGTTCGATCGTCTATTTCAACCGGGCCATCCTGCGCTCGCAGATCGGCGACTACAACCGCGCCCTGGAGGATTTCGACCGGGTGGCGCTCTACTCGCCGGGCAACGTCCAGGTCTATTACCTGCGGGCGCTGCTCAAGACCCAGCTGGGCGACCTCGAAGGGGCGGAACACGACTACACCCGCGCCATCGAGCTTTACCCCGACTTCGCCAACGCCTACCTGAACCGCAGCACCCTGCGCTACGCCCTGCGCAAGCCGGCGGCGGCACGGCGCGACGAGGCGACCGGCCAACAGAAGATCGCCCGCTACAAAGCCCACCTCAAAGACAGCACCTACTCGATCTACGCCGACACGACGCAGCGCATGGACCGCCTGCTGGCCTTCGACAACCAGTTTTCGAGCCGGTTCTTCGACCGCCTCGCCCAAAACGGCGAGGGCGACGGCAGCAAGATCCGCTTCCGCCCGCTCTTCCGCTTCACGCTGGCCGCACCCGACACCACGACGATCGTCCGCCCCGACCGCTACGCTCCGCAGCGGCTGGCGGAGTTCAAGCGACGCATCGACAACCCCCTGCTCGCACTGACCGCACAGGCAGAGCCTCTCTGCCAGGATACGCTGCTCCGCCTGGGTGCGGAGTACGAAACCGCACTGCGGGAGCATCCGCACGACGGGCAGCTGCTGCTTCTCTACGCCATACAGCAGACGCTCATCGGCCAATACACCAGTGCGATCGACACCTACACCCGGGCCATCGTCCGCGACTCGTCCAATCCGCTCCTCTACCTCAACCGGGGTGCGACCCGTGCCGCGATGCTCGACTTCATCGCCAGTCTGGACACCCCCTACCAGCGCATTTCGATCGACACCGACCCGGCCAACACCCTGCACAACAACCGCACGCGCAGCTACGACTACACGGAGGCCATCGCCGACATGACCCGCGCGATCCGCTTCCTCCCCGACTTCGCCCAGGCCTACTACAACCGGGCGACGCTCCGGGCACTCTCGGGCCAGCTGCCCGAAGCCTTCGAGGACTTCACGCGCGCCATCGAACTCGACCCCCTGCTGGCGGAAGCCTACTACAACCGGGGGCTGACCCAAATCTACATGAAAGACACGCGCAAGGGCTGCCTCGATCTCTCGAAAGCGGGCGAGCTGGGCATCGAATCGGCC
>CAMWGZ010000181.1 GCA_947173915.1 uncultured Alistipes sp. | reverse complement strand
CTCCTGGGCGCGCGAAAGGGGGGCTGCGAAGAGCAGCGCTCCGAAAAGGATCGTTCTCAAGGCCGGCATGCGGAGCGTTCGCTATCGGTAGTTGTCGAGCACCCGGTAGAACCTCTTGATTTCCGCTTGCGAGAGCACTCCTTTGTGGAGATAGACCAGCTCGCCCTCTTTCGAGACGAGCAGCAGGACGAACTGGTTGTTGCAGTCGCCCAGCTGCCATGCGTCGCGCAGGATGCTCGCCTCGTCGGAGAGAACGGTGCCGCCGTTGGAGGCGGTGCGCTTGCGGGCCATGGTGCGGGCCATGCCGTTGGGGATCATCGGTGCGTCGTTGAGGTTCATGATGCCGAATCCGTACAGGTTGTCGCCCTCGGCACGGTGGTTTTCCTCCATATCGACCGTGAAATCGTTGTTCTGTTTGTGGCGGTCGGGATCGACGTAGAAGATCATCAGGTTCTTCTCGCCCCAGTGGGGGAGGGTCGCCGGATTGCCGTTCACGTCGAGCAGTTTGACGTTGGGTACCTTGCGGGGCAGGGGCTGTGCCGAAGCGGCGCAGCATGCGCCCAGAAGCGCGATCAACAGAAGTACGGTTCTCGTTTTCATAGTCGAAAAATCGTTATGGAAAAAACGGTGCAAAATTACGAATTTATTTTCAAACGGATTCCCCCATTCGGACGGAAGAGTTGTCGATTCGTGGTCGGACCGGCGTGAGGTCTCCGCAGGGGGGATTTTCCCGAACGGCGGCCGCCTCTCTTCCTTCTGAAACGCGAGGGGATCTGCTGTCGGAATATCGCAATTTGCGTTCCAAAAGGGGAGCGCGGCGGAGGAAAAGATCGTCCCGCGGTGTTCGGGACCGGAGCGGCCGGGTGCGGATTTCGTGAATCTTTCCCTATCTTTGCGGCCATGATGAAACAGGAGAAACAACGGATTTTGTTCGTCTGCCTGGGCAACATCTGCCGCTCCCCGGCGGCGGAGGGCATTCTGCGGCAGATGGCACGGCAGCGGGGACTCGAAGAGCGGGTCGAGGTCGATTCGGCCGGCACCTACGGCGGACATGCGGGCGATCGGCCCGACGGGCGCATGCAGCGGGCGGCCTACGCCCGGGGCTATCTGCTCACGCACCGGGCGCGGCAGGTCCGGGAGGAGGATTTCGAACGGTTCGATCGGATCGTGGCGATGGACGACGGCAACTACCACGACCTGTTCCGGCTCGCCCCCTCGCGCGAGGCGGGGGAGCGGATCTGCCGCATGGCCGAGTTTTTCGGAGAGGGGTCGCGCTGGAGCCATGTGCCCGACCCCTACTACGAGGGGCACGAGGGGTTCGAGCTGGTGCTCGACCTGCTGGAGGAGGGGTGCCGGCGGCTGCTCGATGCGGTTGAGGCCGAGTCGTAGCCGGGTGCCCGAAACGTTTTGCGGCCCATTCCGAACCGATCGGAATGGGCCGCAGTGTTTTCGGGGCGCGCGGGAGCGGTCAGAAGTAGAGGCCGATGCCGACCTGCCAGGTGTTGCGCCAGGGGCATTTGCGCCCGGCCAGCAGGTAGGAGAAGTCCGCCGCGATGTGGAGGAACCGCACGCCGGCACCGACGGTGGCGTAGTTGTAGGCCGTATCGCTGGAGACGTGGTAGCCGGCCCGCAGCGAGAAGAGCTGCATGAGGGTGTATTCCGCGCCGAAAGCCGCTTCGAACGCCGACGGGCGGAGCTCTTCGGGCCAGATACGGTAGCCCAGGTCGAGGGTCGCTTCGAGCCAGTGGGAGTCCCGGATCGGGGCGAAGAGCGTGCCGCCGAGGTTGATGCGGGTCGGGAGCAGGCAGTCCGCATCCCCGAATGTGACATCTATGTCGGCGATCTTCAGGCCGGTGCCGAACCATGCCCCTTCGGCCATCCGGTCGAGCGGGATGCGGGCATAGGCCGCCAGGTCGAGTCCGAAGGCCTGGTCGGCGGGATAGAAGTCCAGGAACGAGGAGCGCACGTAGCGTGCGGTCGCCGAGATGCCGAGCCAGCGGTTGATGCGGTAGCCGTAGGCCACGTCGGCCGAGAGGTCGAGCGGGCGGAACGACTCCGTGCCGCCGGAGAGCGGCTGGTTGAACTCGTCTTTGGGGATGAACGGAGCCTCGTCGGCGTCGTAGTCCGAGCTGTAACGGGGCGAGCGGTAGAACCGGGCACCGAACGCCAGGGCGTGGCGCTGGCGCAGGGGGACGAAGCCGCCGACGGCCGTCAGGTCGTAGCCCCGGGCCAGGTCGCGCAGCCAGGGGGCGTAGGAGGCACCGATTTCGAAGGTGCCGGTACTGAAGAGCGAGGCCGCCGCGTTGGTATAGACGGTCAGTGGACCGCTCGATGCGGCGGCGGTGGCGTTGCCCATGCCTGCGGTGCGGGCATCGGGGTTGAGCGCCAAGAACTCCTGGGCGCGGAGCGCCGGGGGAGTCAGAAGGGCGAGCAGCAGGAATAGCGTGATCTTTTTCATGGTGCGGAGGTGTTTAGCGTTTGACGACGGTGCGGGTCACGGTCACTCCCTCGAAGTCGGCCTCGAAGCGGTAGGTGCCGGCGGAGAGCTGCGAGAGATCCAGCTGCAGGGGTGTCTCTTCGGTCAGGAGGACCGTGCGGCGGAAGCACTCCCGCCCGATCGAGTTGCGCAGGCGGATCGTGGCCTCGCCCGATCGTTCGCAGAGCAGGTAGAGGCGGTCGGTGCAGGGGTTCGGATAGAGGTCGAGCCGCAGGGCGGGGGACTCCGCCCCGATGTTGTATTCGATGCGGCGGACGGCCGTCGAGATGTCGTTGGTAAGGGTCAGTTCGGCGATGTAGGGCCCCGTGACGGGGTATTCCGAGGCATCGATCGTGAGGGTCAGTTCGTCGTCGGTCAGGCTGGTCCTTATCCGTCGGCTGGCATCGGCAAGCTCCCAGCGGGTGTAGTGCTGCAAGGTGTAGCGCAGGGTGCGGCTCTGACCCGGGTAGAGCGTGAAACGCTCCTCCTGGT
>CAMWGZ010000180.1 GCA_947173915.1 uncultured Alistipes sp. | reverse complement strand
CGTCGATCGCCTCGGCCAGCGTCGAGACCGGACGGTCGGTGGCGAACCGGCGCTTGACGGGGTTGAGGTCGGTGCGCCGGGTCGATACCACCCCCTTGCTGTCGCACAGCACCATGTTTTCGCTGCGGATGCCGAGCGAGAGGAAGAGGTGGGCCGACGCGATGGCCGCGGCTCCCGCGCCGTTGATGACGATGCGGACCCGGTCGGGGCGCTTGCCGGCGATTTCGAGTCCGTTGATGAGCGCCGCGCCCGAGATGATGGCCGTGCCGTGCTGGTCGTCGTGCATGACGGGGATGTCGAGTTCGTCGCGCAGCCGTGTCTCGATCTCGAAACATTCGGGAGCCTTGATGTCCTCGAGGTTGATGCCGCCGAAAGTGGGGGCGATCGCCTTGACCGCCTCCACGAAGCGGTCGGGCTCCTTCGCGTCGATCTCGATGTCGAATGAGTCGAGGTCGGCGAGCGCCTTGAAGAGCATCGACTTTCCCTCCATGACCGGTTTGCCGGCCAGCGGACCGATGTCGCCCAGCCCCAGTACGGCCGTGCCGTTCGAGATGACGGCGACCAGATTGCCTTTGGCCGTGTATCGGTAGGCGGCCGCCGGGTCCTGCCGGATGGCCAGTGCCGGGGCCGCCACGCCCGGGGAGTAGGCCAGCGAGAAGTCGTACTGGGTGGAGTGGGGTTTGGTCGCCCGTATCTCTATCTTTCCGGGGCGCCCCTCTGCGTGGTAGCGCAGCGCCTCTTTTTCGTAGTCGGGTTTCATGGAAGTGCTGTTTTTGGTGTTTTCGGGCGTACCGATGCAAATTCCGCACCTTTTTGTCGTCGCGGCGCACGATGCGCAGGCGGATGTGCGGAGCGCCCCGGACCGAAACAGCTTCGGCCCGGGGCGCTCGTTGCCTCGCGGCGGTGTTACTTCTCCTGCGCGGGGATCTCCCGCACCGTGACGGGCTTCTTGTCGATGTAGTTGGGGAAGCGGAACAGCGGCATGCCGAGCGCCATGCCGGCGTGCACCGTGCCCTCGATTCCGAGCGACCGCAGCAGACGGCCCTTGCGGTCGCGGGCGAGTGCCGTGAGCAGGAATCCGGTATATATTTGGCTGATCCCCATGGCTTCGGCCATGAGCGATCCGTTCTGGTAGGCCAGGTTGGCATCGGCGGCACCGAAGCGGTTCTCGCGCGGGGTGTGGATGAGGATCAGGGCCTGGGCCTCGCGCAGGATCGGGTCGCGGCCTTCGGCATACTCCCGCTGCAGGCGGCGGAAAGCCGGGAGATAGGCGTAGAGTTCGGGTTTCAGGCGGCGCAGCAGCGGCCGGACGAGCGGGTGCTCCAGCATGCGGGCGATGCCGGAGAAGGTGTCGATCGTGAAGCGGATGATCCGGTCGAGCACGGCGCGGTCCGTGATGACTGCGAACGAGACCTGCTGGCGGTTGCTGGCGGTCGGTGCCCGGTGGGCGGCTTCGACGATCTGCCGGAGCGCCTCCTGCGGCACGGGACGGTCGGAGAGGGCGCGGTTCGAGCGGCGGGCGCGGCAGAGGAGGAGCACCTGCTCGGGGGTGGGGAGCTGCTCCGCGTCGATCGGGTGGACCGTCGCTTCGGGGAAGTGGTTGTGGCGGACCGCTCCGGCGGGGCAGACCGCGACGCAGTGGCCGCACGAAATGCAGCTCTCCGTGTATTGCAGGCCGATCGGAGCGCCGGCTTCGGCCTGGATCATGATCCGGCCGGGGCAGACCTTGACGCATTTGCCGCACCGGATGCAGCGGGTCGTGTCGATGCTGAGTTGTATTGCCATTCTGGTGTGGTTATGAAAGCGTCCTAATCCTCCTCGGGGGCCTTTGCCGGGAACCGGCAGGCTGCGGAGGCAGGTCGGGTACGGGTTTATTTATATAAGTATCGGCGGTCTTCCCGGTTTTTCAGAACAGCCGTCCCTCGTCCGCCCCCGGCACGGCGACCCCCATGTGGCGGTATGCCGTTTCGGTCGCCTCGCGCCCCCGGGGGGTGCGCTTGAGGAAGCCCTCCTTGATGAGGAACGGTTCATAGACCTCCTCGACCGTGCCGGCATCCTCGCCGACGGCCGTGGCGATGGTGTTCAGCCCGACGGGACCGCCGCCGAACTTCTCGATGATCGTCGCCAGGATCCGGTGGTCCATCCGGTCGAGTCCCCGCGAGTCGATGTTGAGCGCCGCCAGGGCGATGCGCGTGATGGGGAGGTCGATGTGTCCTTCGCCCTTGACCATCGCGAAGTCGCGCACGCGGCGCAGCAGGGCGTTGGCGATTCGGGGCGTGCCGCGCGAACGGAGGGCGATCTCCAGCGCCGCGTCGTCGTCGATGGAGGCATCGAGGATGCGGGCCGACCGGGCGACGATCCCCTTGAGGACCGGCGCGTCGTAGTATTCCAGGTGGCACTGGATGCCGAACCGGGCGCGGAGCGGTGCGGTCAGCAGACCGCTGCGGGTGGTGGCCCCGATGAGCGTGAAAGGGGCCAGCTCGATCTGGATGGAGCGGGCCGAAGGACCCTTGTCGAGCACGATGTCGATCTTGTAGTCCTCCATTGCCGAGTAGAGGTACTCCTCGACGATCGGACTGAGGCGGTGGATCTCGTCGATGAAGAGCACGTCGCCCGGGTTGAGGTTGGTCAGCAGGCCGGCCAGGTCGCCGGGCTTGTCGAGCACGGGACCCGACGACACCTTCATCTGGGCGTGCATCTCGTTGGCCACGATGTTGGCCAGCGTGGTCTTGCCCAGTCCCGGGGGACCGTGCAGCAGCACGTGGTCCAGCGAGTCGCCCCGCATCAGGGCCGCCTGGATGAAGATGCGGAGGTTCTCCACGATCTTCTCCTGCCCCGCGAAGTGGTCCAGCTCGCGCGGGCGGATCTGGTTCTCGAACTCGGGGTCGTTCCCGATGTTGCGTATCGTCTTTTCACTGCTCATAGGTTTCCTGTGTCGAAGGTAAGGGCGATTCATCGCGGCAATGCCGCATGCGCAG
>CAMWGZ010000179.1 GCA_947173915.1 uncultured Alistipes sp. | reverse complement strand
CCTTCGGACTGCCGAAGGGTTCGATGAGTCTGGTCGATACCGCCTCGCAGACGGAAATTTCGAAATCGGTGGCCGGTCTGCCGTATTCGCTCTCGCTGGGCGGTTCGGCCGGCAACACGATCCGTGCGATGGCCCGCCTGGGGTGCGAGGTGGGCTTCATCGGCAAGGTCGGCACCGACAAGACGGGCGACTTTTTCGTTCAGGCGCTGGAGAATCTGGGCATCGAACCGTTCGTCTTCCGGGGCCGGGAGCGCTCCGGGCGCTGCGTCTCGCTCATCTCGCCCGACGGCGAGCGGACGATGGTCACGTTCCTGGGCGCGGCGCTCGAACTGACGGCCGGCGAGGTCTCCCCGGAGGTGTTCCGGGGCTACGACTGCCTCTATGTCGAGGGCTATCTGGTGCAGGATCACGCCCTGATCGAAGGGGTGGTCCGCGCGGCCGGGGCCTGCGGACTGAAGGTGGCGATCGACCTGGCGAGCTTCAACGTCGTGGAGGCGAACCTCGAATTTCTGCGCCGCCTGGTGCGGGACCATGTCGATATCGTCTTCGCCAACGAGGAGGAGGCCCGTGCCTTTACCGGCGAGGAGGAGCCGCTCAACGCCCTGCAGATGCTCTCCGAGATGTGCGAACTGGCCGTCGTGAAGATCGGCATCCGGGGCGCGCTCATCAAGCGGGGCAGCGAGGCGGTGCACGTGGGCATCATGGCCGCCGCCAAGCGGGTCGATACGACCGGTGCGGGCGACCTCTACGCCGCCGGATTCCTGGCGGGTCTGTGCGAGGGGCTGAGCCTGCGGCAGTGCGGCACCATCGGTGCCATCGCGGCGGGCAAGGTGATCGAGGTGGTGGGCACCACCTTCGGCGAGGAGGCCTGGCAGGATGCTTTCCGGCTGGTCGAGAAGGTCAAACGGGAGAAGTATCTCTTCTGATTCCGGCCGGCGGATTTTCGGTACGGAGGAGCGCAACCGCGAACGGTTGCGCTCCTCTTTTTTTTCGACCGGAAGCGGTGCGGGGAGCCGAATCGCCGAATGTGGGTAGCAGGGGGTGTGGCAATATACCCACAGTCGGCGATTGTCCGCGGCGGAGCCTCCCTCTAATTTTGCCGTCGAAAACAAACATTAAAATCATCGACATGAAATTCAACACCCTTTTATTGGCTCTCGCGGCCCTCGGCTCGGCGGCTTGCAGCGACAACGGAAATGCGGACAATGTCCCGGCGGCGGCCGACATTGCCGGAACCTACGGCGGCTATGCGCTGACGAGCTGCGCCTACTTCTCGAATACCTGCTCCGCCGACCAGACTGTGACCGTAACGGAGAACGCCGACGGATCGGCTGCGATCGCCTTCGACTCCGACATGGGGGCGTTTCTCATCCCCGACGTGCGGATCGACGCGGCCGAGGGGGGCCGTTCGCTTTCGGGCGAAGGAACCGCGCAGATGGGCATGCAGGGAAATATTTCCACCTACGACTGTACGTTCGAGGGCGTGATCGCTTTGCGGACGGAGGCGACGATGCGCTTTTCGGTTCCTGCCGTCATGGGCGGTCTGACGGTCGAATTCCGCACCGGGGAGGCTCCGGCCGATCTGTTGCTGGCGGGTACCTACAAAGGTTACTCCGATGCCGACTGCGCCTATTTCGAGGATCGTTACACCGATGACGAGTCGCTGAAGATGACCGCCAACGGCGACGGTACGCTGGCCGTCGTGTTCGAATCGTCCGCATGGGGTGCTTTCTCCGTCGCTTCGGCCGCGATCGAGTCCGAGGGCGGGGAGTATCTGCTTTCCGGTAGCGGTTCGGTCACGATGGGCATGGGCGAATCGACGAGCAGCTACGACTTCACGATGACCGGCAGGGTCGATGCAGCGAAGGAGGTCTATTCCATCGCGTTCCATGTTCCGGCCGTCATGGGCGGTCTTACCGTAACGCTGCTGCCGGGTACGGCCCCCGCCACCGAAGAGTAATTCGCGAAATTGCATGTTCATGAACCGGAAAATCAGGAATATAATGTCGGGAGCGGCCCTTCTGCTGGCGCTCCCGGCATGCAACGGGATCTTCGAGGGCATTTACGACGCGCCGCAGTCCGAAGCGGAGAGCGGGTACGGATTCGTCGTTGTCGATGAACGCACCCGCACCGGCCGGATCTACATCGATGCGTCGGCATACACCGAATGGCACTATGTGGACCTGCACGACAAGCAGGTAACGACCGTCGCCGTCGGCGGGCAGGCACCCCCGGCGTGGGACTTCGCCGTGCACCGTTACGACACGAAAACCGACCGGGGGGCGGTTGCCGAGTGCGATGCCGCCGATTTCGGCTCGCTGCCTCGGCCGGAGTCCCTGCCGTCGGAGGCCTTTACGGCCGACGAATGGACGACCGACCGCATTACCATCGACATGTCGCAGATGATGGACGGCATCATCGAGTATGCCGAGGATGACTACAATCCGCTTCTCTCCCGATGGCTCGATGTCGATACCTCGACCATGCCTCCGATCTACACCCTCTCGGGAAAGATCTACCTGCTCCGTCTGGCCGACGGGACCCATGCCGCGCTGCGTCTGGTCAATTTCATGAACGATGCCGCAGTGAAGGGATACATGACCGTCGATTACCTCTATCCCGTCGAGCCATGATGCGAAAATTCACGATCGTTTTGTTGTCGGCTCTGCTCCTGACTGTCGCGGCTGCCGCTCAACGGCGGGTATCCGGCACCGTTGCGGATGCCGACGGCGAGCCGCTGGCCGGCGCGACAGTCACGGTGGCGGAGTTCCCCTCACTCGGTACGGCCACCGATGCCCAGGGCCGCTATGCGATCGACCTGCCCGCGGGTGGAAGCTGCTCGCTGAAAGCCTCGTTTCTCGGATACCTCGATGCGGTGCGGACCGTGGCCGCCGGCAAGGGCGTCCGGTGCGACTTCCGCCTGCAGTAGGATGCGCAGATGCTGGATCAGATCGTGGTGACGGGAACGCGCACGCCGAAGC
>CAMWGZ010000178.1 GCA_947173915.1 uncultured Alistipes sp. | reverse complement strand
GGACTCGAACCTGCATGCCTCTCGACACACGCACCTGAAACGTGCGCGTCTACCAATTCCGCCACCTGGGCGACTGTGGAATTACGGAGTACAAAGGTAGGGGTTTTTTCTGAACTTCCAAATTTTTTTGAAGAAATTTTTTACTTGCTCAGGTATTTGTACTGAAACAGAAGCAGATAAATTACAGCGACGGAGATGTAGGCATCGGCCAGATTGAAGACTGCGCCGAAGAAATAGTGTCGGCTGTCCACCAGGAAGCTCAGGAATCCGGGGACGTTTTCCCATCGGAAGAGGGGGAAATAGAACATATCGACGACGCGGCCCATCATCAGCCCGGCGTAATGGCCGCCGAACTGCGCGACGGTTTCGGGAGTGGAGGCCGAGAAGAGCAGCCCGTAGAAGGCGCTGTCGAGGATGTTACCGATCGCTCCGGCCAGGATCAACGCCAGGCCGACGAGAACCCCCTTCGGAGCCTTGCGCCGAAGCAGTCGGGCGATGAACCAGGCGATCAGCCCCGCCAGTCCGATGCGGAGGAGGCCCAGCAATAATTTGCCCCAATCCATCGTTTCTGATGTAGCGGCGATGTGCATGCCGAATGCGGCCCCTTTGTTTTCGATGAAATAGAGCTGGAACCAGTTCGGGATGATTACGATGGCTTCGCCGAGCGTCATGTGGGTCTTGACCCATATCTTGAGCGCCTGATCCAGGATCAGAAGAATGAGGATGAGCAGCGTGATCTTTTTTCCGTTCATGTGTGCGTTTTTTATATATGCGGCAAAGGTATGGAAAAAAATCGGCTTATCGCCAAAATCGGGTTTTTTCGGAGGCGTGTCTTGCTATTCGGGAAAATGTATGTATCTTTAAGGGTTAAAAACGTAACATTTATGAAATTCATCAATCTGAAACTCATGACTCTTCTTGCGGCTGTTTCGCTCTGCGGCTGTACGGAGGATCCCGCGACCGACGGTGTCGGAGGGAAAAATACGGAGGATGTGTCGCGCAAAGTGCTGGCGACCGCCTCGTTCGGGGCGGCTCAGGGAGAACTGCTCGTCAAGGTTGCGCCCGAGGTGCTCGATCGCGTGGCGGACGGCGTGACGCGATCGGGGGCTTCGCGCAGCGGCGTGGAGGAGTTCGATCGGGTGCTCTCCAATATCAATACGGTCTCTTTCGAGCGGGTTTTCCCCTGCGACAAGCGGCATGAGGCCGATATGCGTGCCGCCGGACTGGATCGTTGGTATAAGGTGTCGTTCGATCAGGAGGTGACGCTGGAGGAGGCTTCCCGGCAGCTGGCGGCGCTGGAGGAGGTGTCGCTCGTGCAGTACAACGGCTATGTGGTAAAGAACTTTGCTGGGGCTCCCGTGCCCTACCATGAGGTGTGGGGTGCGGCGACCGGCGACCGGCAGGTCAATACGCGTGCCGGAGAGTCGGCCCGCTTCAACGATCCCAAGCTGAACAAGCAGTGGCATTACAAGAACACGGGCGACGAAAATCTGGTCACTCCGATCAAGGCGGGGTGCGACATCAACCTCGAACCCGCGTGGGAGCTTTGTGCGGGCGATCCCGAGATCATCGTGGCGGTCGTGGACGAGGGCGTGGCCTATACGCACGAGGATCTGAGCGACAACATGTGGATCAACGAGTCGGAGCTGAACGGCGAGCAGGGCGTGGACGATGACGACAACGGTTATAAGGACGACGTTTACGGTTATAATTTCGTGAAAAAACAGGGTCGGCCTACCTGGACGGGCAAGAACGACACCGGTCACGGCACTCATGTCGCGGGTACGGTCGCTGCCGTCTATAACACCGATCTCGGCGTGTGCGGTGTTGCCGGCGGTACGGGCAACAAGGACGGCGTGCGGATCATGTCTTGTCAGGTTTTTGCTGACAGCCAGGAGGCTTCGATTGAAAATATGGCGGCTGCGATTATCTATGCCGCCAACAACGGTGCTTTGATCCTGCAGTGCAGCTGGGGAAGCCCCAGCGGAAGGTACAGTTCGGACGAGGATTACATGTCGAAACGCGGCATAGAGTGCGAGGCGTTCCTGTATTTTATCAATACGCCGCGTCCGGGGAGTGTGCTGAACGGCGGTATCGCCATCGTGGCCGCCGGTAACGACGGGGCGGTCTGCACCTATCCTGCCGCATATCCCGATATGGTCTGCGTGACCTCGGTCAGCACGGACTTTACCCCTTCGACCTTTACCAACCGCGGTCTGGCTGCCGATATTGCGGCACCGGGCGGCGACTTCAAGTACCACACCTCGGGCGACAAGGCCGGCTATGTGCTCTCCTGTCTGCCGAAGAACATGGGTGAATACGGTTATTACTACGGCACCTCGATGGCTTGCCCCCATGTCTCGGGCGTAGCGGCGCTGGGTCTCTCCTATGCCAAGCGGCTCGGCAAGACCTTCCAGCCGGATGAGTTCCGCTCGATGCTGCTCGGGTCGGTCAATTCGCTGGATCCCTACCTGACCGGCGAGAAGCACTTTACCTCTTATGCTGCCAACGGCTTCGACTATCCCAGCCCGATGGATATGGATTCGTATCGCGGAAGAATGGGAGGCGGTATGGTCGATGCGTACAAGATGCTGATGGCCGTGCGCGGAACTCCGGCTATTACCGTATTGCAGGGAGAGCCGACGGAGATCGATCTGTCGGACTATTTCGGCAAGGTCGGTTCGCTGGTGTGTCGCCTGGAGGTCGATGCCGATGCGAAGGCGAAGCTGGGGCTTGAAGTGACGGAGGGCGACGGTAATGTCGTGACGCTTACCTGCTCGAAGCAGGGGGCGGCGCTGGTGCAGGCGACCTCTTCGGTCGGCGGAACGCCGCTGAGTTGCGAAGTGGCCATCATTTGCCGTGCGAAAGCGGCCTCCAATGGCGGCTGGATGTAATTTCAGCCTCTTTTCCTTGTGCCGGGGATTCCTTGCGGAGTCTACGGCTTTTTTTTGATGACATCGCAGGCATTTTATATTATAATAGGTAT
>CAMWGZ010000177.1 GCA_947173915.1 uncultured Alistipes sp. | reverse complement strand
CCATGAAGCCCCCCGAAGCTCCGGACTACTCGACCGACGAACGGTCGCGCCACGAGCGCAGCGTCGGGGCGACGGCGCCGACGGTGGGGTCCTCTTCGAGCGCCGCGACAAGCGGTTCGACCCAGCCGGCCGGCGTTTCGACATCCGAATTGAGCAGGATCAGGTAGTCGGCAGCCAGGGCGGCGAACGCCCGATTGTAGCCCCCGGCGAATCCGTAGTTGCGCCCCAGGGCCAGGCGTTCGACCTCAGGAAATTCCCGCGCGAGCACCTCCAGCGAATCGTCGTCGGAGCCGTTGTCGGCCACGACGACCCCCACCCCCTCCGGCACCGAGGCGACGACGGAGGGAAGGAAGCGGCGCAGGTGCTCCGCCCCGTTCCAGTTCAGGATCACAACGCGGACTTCTGCTCCTCGCATTCCATACGGGCCAGGTCGGCCGGCGATTTATGTTTCCATCTGCGGTGCGACCACATCCACAGTTCGGGATGCTCGCAGATCCGGCGTTCGAGCCGCCGCACGTAGCGCTCCGTGATCTCGTTGGGAACCACCGGCTCCCGACCGTCGTAGATCCGCTCGAAAGCCATCTCGTAATAGCCCGGCTTCACGCGGCGCAGCCAGCTGAAATAGACCGGAAGCCCGAGCCGCAGGGCCAGCTTCTCGCCGCCGTCGAAGAAGATCGTGTCCCGATTGAGGAAGCGGAACCAGTGGCTGTCGGGCCGGCGCGGGGGATTTTGGTCGGCGATGAGTCCCAGCACGATATTTTTGCCGTCGATTCCCGTCTGGCTGTGACGCAGGAAGAAGCGCATCGCCTCGCGCATCGGCACGGGATAGATGTTGCGCTTGGAGCGCAGCCGCTTGTATAGTTCGTCGAACACGCGGTTGTGCAGCGGATGATAGACCGCCTCCACCGCCTGATCGGAGTGCAGCCCCCAGTAGGAGCAGTATTCCCAGCACCCCAGATGGGCCGTCAGCGCGATCCAGTTGCGCCCTTCGACCTCGGCGGCATGCCGCTCCATATCCTTGACCGTCACCACGCGGCGGCACTGCTCCTCCGTAAGGCCGGCCAGCCCCAGCGTATCGACGACGATCTCCGCCAGCGTGCGGTAGAAGCCCCGCCGGATGGCTGCCAGCTCCCCCTCGCTCTTCTCGGGAAAAGAGCGGCGCAGGTTCTCCGTCACCACTCCGTAGCGATAGCGCAGCAGCCGCAACAATCCGTAAATGAGGTTGCCGATGACCCGGTAGCGCACCCAGTAGGGCAGCATCGCCACCGCACGGCAGAATCCCCACAAAAAGGCGAGCGCCGCCCGGTCCCGGAACCCGAGTCCGTGCGCCGCAGCCTGTTCTCCCCCGTTAGCGTTCATCCGCAGCAGACTCGACGAAGAGTTTCACATTTTCGACTTTCGTGCGGATCGCCAGCCACGTGCGCAGCTTCTCCTCCTCCACACACCGCGCCGCATCGCGGGGAACGACGACACACACCAGCAGCGTGTCAAGCGGTGCACCCGAGGTATCGAACACGACCCCTTTGGTCAGCGACAGCGCCTGCACGTTGTCCGACACCACGCCCACCTCCTGCGAGATGTCGCCCACCTCGACGTCGGTAACCTGATAGCGGGCCAGCCGACGCTTCATGTCGGCGATCTGCGCGTTTTTCTCCTCCAGCAGCTCCGCATAGCTGGTCTGCAGCGACTGCAGGTCGATCTTATCCGAAGTGGAGGCCTGCCTTACGACAAGCTCCGTGCGCAGCAGACCGAAGCGGGGAAGCTGCGCGCGGGCATTCTCGATGACCCCGTCGTCCAGCGGCTCGCCCACCAGCAGCAGTTCGATGCGCGGCGACTCGCTGCCGCGCCGATAGACCACATTCGACTCGATCACGCGCGTCTGCGGGAAGTCGAACACCTGGCCGATATACTTGTCGGCCTGAACCTCGAAAATCGAAACCCGGACCATGTAGAATCCGATGATGACGCTCGGGATGAAGGTAACGAGCGTGATGAGCAGCATCGCCCGCTTGACGAAGCGTTCGCGGCTCTTGTTGAGGAAAGTCTTCTTCTCGTACTTCAGGAAGCGGGTAAAGAGATAGGTCGCCAGGGCGATGAAGACCGTGTTGATGAAAAAGAGATAGAATGCGCCGAAGAAGAAGCGGTACTGCCCGGTGGCCAGTCCGAAGCCCGCCGTACAGAGGGGCGGGATCAGCGCCGTAGCGATCGCCACACCGGGAATGACCGTCGAGTTGCCGCGCTCGCGGCGCGACTGCGCCACGATGCCCGCCATGCCGCCGAACAGAGCGATCAGCACGTCGTAGGTGGTCGGCACGGTGCGGGCCAGCAGCTCACTGCTCGTATTGCCCAGCGGCGAGACCAGGAAGTAGCAGGTCGAAGTGACGATCGCCACCACGAACATGAGGACGAAGTTGCGCAGCGCCTTCTTCAGCAGATCGAAGTCATTGACACCGAGCGAGAAGCCGATACCCATGATCGGACCCATGATCGGAGAGATGAGCATCGCGCCGATGATGACGGCCGCCGAATTGACGTTCAGGCCCAGCGAGGCGATCATCGTGGCGAAAATCAGCACCCAGAGGTTCACGCCACGGAACTCGGTTCCCTTGCTGATGTTGGCCTCCACCTCGCACTGCGGCGCCTTGTCCTCCTCCAGACTGAAGCGCTCCCGCAGAAAAATCCGCAGCTCGGCCAAAAGACGGAACGACCGCCGGTTCCGGCCCCTTTCATTCGTATTTTCCATAAACAATTCTTATCCTTTCAAACAATCCTTCTTACACTCGGCCCCGCACGCCGCAACCGCAAGGCATGCAGCGGCGGCAACAGCCCTCCGGGCTTCGGTCACGCCTCCCCGGCTCCGTCGCAGCCCTCCTCCCCATCGTCGGCATCGGCCTCGCGGTTCGCTTTCGGCCGTCCGGCCACCACGATGACGAACTCCCCCTTGGGAGGATGCTGCCGGAAGTGGCCGATCGCTTCCGCGAGCGATCCCCGCACGGTCTGCTCGAACT
>CAMWGZ010000176.1 GCA_947173915.1 uncultured Alistipes sp. | reverse complement strand
CTCCTGCGCGTGGTACTTGTAGGTGTAAGCCTTCGCCAGCAGCCAGGCGCTCAGCACGACGGCCGCCCCGAGAATCAAGTATTTTCCGTAACTTTTCATAAAATCGTATTTTTCAATCAAAAAAATCGCTCTTTCCGCCCCGACCGGCCGAGCCGTCCGCCGGAAGCAACTATGATGCCCCGGGCTTCGCTCTCCGCAAGGCGCGCTCCCGTACTATACGTTGAAGAGGAAGTGCATGATGTCGCCGTCCTGCACCACGTACTCCTTACCCTCCACGCCGATCTTGCCCTGGTCGCGGCAGGCGCGCTCCGAACCGAGCGCCACGTAGTCGTCGTACTTGATAACCTCGGCACGGATGAAGCCGCGCTCGAAGTCGGTGTGGATGACACCCGCCGTCTGGGGCGCCTTCATCCCCCGGCGGAAGGTCCAGGCACGGGTCTCGTCGGCACCGGTGGTAAAGAAGGTCTGGAGATCCAGCAGCGCGTAGGCCGCCTTGATCAGACGAGCCACGCCCGACTCCTTCAGACCGATCTCCTCCAGGAACATTTGCCGCGCGGCGTTCTCCTCGATTTCGTCGATGTCGGACTCCGTCGCCGCGGCGACGATCATCATCCCGGAATGTTCGTCGGCTATCGCCGCCTCGACCGCACGGGTATGCTCGTTTCCGGCGACGGCGCTCTTCTCATCGACGTTGCAGACATAGAGCACCGGCTTGTCGGTCAGCAGGTTCAGGTCCGCGACCAGCTTGCGGTCCTCCTTTTCGAGCACGACGGTGCGCGCGCTCAGCCCCTGCTCCAGCACGGACTTGTACTGCAACAGGATCTCGACGGCCCGCTTGGCCTGCTTGTCGCCGCCAACCTGGGCCTGCTTCTGGGTCTTGGCCAGGCGGTTCTCGATGGTTTCGAGGTCTTTGAGCTGCAATTCGGTATCGATGATCCCCTTGTCGCGCACGGGGTCGATCGAGCCGTCCACGTGGGTAATGTTGTCGTTCTCGAAGCAGCGGAGCACGTGGATGATGGCGTTGGTGTTGCGGATGTTGGCCAGGAACTTGTTGCCCAGCCCCTCGCCTTTCGAAGCGCCCTTGACCAGTCCGGCGATATCGACGATCTCGATCGTCGTCGGAACGACCCGCTTCGGGTTGTCGATCTCCGCCAGGCGGATCAGCCGCTCGTCGGGCACGGTAATCACGCCCACATTGGGCTCGATCGTACAGAATGGAAAGTTCGCCGCCTGCGCCTTGGCGTTCGACAGGCAGTTGAAAAGGGTCGATTTGCCCACGTTGGGCAGGCCCACGATGCCGCATTGTAATGCCATGAAATATCGTCGTTTATTGAATCACTTCTATTATCGCCGGCTCTCCGGAGAGGACAAAGATACGAATAAGCCGAGCGAAAAAAGCAAGCTCGCTTGCATTTTTTCCGAGGCGCAGTATCTAAGGCGCAGCCAAAGATACGAATAAGCGAGGGCAAAAGCAAGCTCGCTTGCATTTTGCCGAGCGGGAGTATCTGAAACGAAGTTAAAGATACGAAAAGTCGAGAGCAGAAACAAGCGACAGCTTGATTATGCCGAGACGGAGTATCTAAAACGAAGTTAAAGATACGAATAAGCCGAGTATAGAAGCAAGCAATAGTTTGATTATACCGGGACGGAGTATCAAGATTGCGAAAAGCCGGACGCGGAAGCCGGCGGCAAACCGCCGGACCGGCCCGTTCGGGAGGAATCCGCACACCCGGGACGCATATCCGAAAAAAAGGCCGCAGGGAGCGCACTCCCTGCGGCCGAATCGCTCCTCGCCGGAACGGGAGCGTCAATCCGATATGTTGCAGGAGCAGAGCGGGTAGCTCTCCCGCTGCAGGAATTCGTCGGAGACGACGACCCGGATCGCCCGGTGCCTTACCGAGAACTCCAGCGGGGTCTGGCCAAGCAGCTCGCCATCGACCTCGACAGCGATTTCCGGCGACGACTCGATGCGCACCCGGCTGCCGCGCGCCTGCAGGATATGACGGATCCGGTAGATTCCGCCGTTGAAAAGGTAGCGGATGCGGAACAGGATGTGCCAGAAATGGACCGGACGGATCAGCGACACGTCGAGCAGACCGTCGTCGGCAACGGCGCGGGGCAGCTGCTGCACGCCGCCGCCGTTGTACTTGCAGACACCGATCGCAATGCTCATCAGCAGGTTGTTATAGACCAACCGGTCGTCGATCCACACCTTCACGCCCGTCGATTTGTAACCGAAGAACGAGCGGATCATGCACCACAGATAGAGCCATTTGCTGCGACGGCCCTGCCGCCGCAGGTGGGCGTACCTGCGGACCACCTCGGCATCGAATCCCGTCCCCGCGACATTGGCCATGCAGCGCTGCTGGCGGTAATGGGCCTCCTCGTAGCAGACCATCCCTACGTCCTGCAGGAAAGACTTACCCTCCCGGATCGCACGGATCGCATCCGCATAGCGGCTCGGAATGCCGAAGGTGCGGATCCAGTCGTTCCCCGAGCCGACGGCGATCACTGCGAGCAATACCTCGCGGGGATCGACCGTCTGCTGGATGAACAGACCGTTTACCACCTCGTGCAGCGTCCCGTCGCCGCCGACGGCGATGATCCGCCGGAAGCCCTGCTTCACGGCCGAGACGGTCAGCTCCGTCGCATGGAACTTATGCTCGGTAAAGACCGGCTCGGAGGGGATTCCCGCATCCCGCAGCAACTTGGAGATCTGCGGAAAATGATCCAGCCCCCGTCCGTTTCCGGCGACGGGATTGACGATGACGAACCAACGCTGCGGCCCGTTATGCTGCGCTCCTGGCTCCAAATCCGCCTACTTTTGCGGTACGTTCTTGAGCGTATCGACCAGGAAGTCGTAGAAACGGCCCACCGAAGCGATATCGACCTTCTCGTCGGGCGAGTGGGGATAGCAGATCGTCGGACCGAACGAAATCATGTCCAGATTCGGGTAGTTGGTGCCGATGATGCCGCACTCGAGTCCGGCGTGGATCGCCGTCACGGCAGGCTCCTTGCCGAAAAGCGCCTTGTAGGAGGCTTTCATGGCCGCGAG
>CAMWGZ010000175.1 GCA_947173915.1 uncultured Alistipes sp. | reverse complement strand
GGCGGATGCCGATCTCCTGCGTGCGCTCCTTGACCAGCACCAGCATGATGTTGCTGATGCCGACGATGCCGGCCAGCAGCGTTCCCAGTCCGACGAGCCACGTGAGGAACGAGATGCCCGAGAAGAGACCGTGCATCTGGGCGAACATTTCCGAGAGGTCGTGCGCGTAGATCGCCTTTTTGTCTTCGGGCGAGATGAGGTGCCGGGCGGCGATGGCCTGCCGGCACTCCTCGATGAATGCGTTGCCCGCCTCGGCGTATCCGGTGACGGCCAGCATGTCGATCGTCTGGTTGAGGCCGAAGAAGATCTGCTGGAGCATCGTGGCCGGGATATATACCGAACGGTCGGGGTTGGAGCCGAAGTTCATCATGCCCTGCGACTTGACGACCCCGATGACCGTGAAGTAGGAGCTGCCCACGCGGATGATCTTGCCTTCGGGCTCCTCGCCGCCGGGGAAGAGGTCGTGCCACACCTGGGTGCCGATCACGCACACCTTGCGCCGGTGCGCGATGTCCATTTCGTTCAGGAAGCGGCCCCGGACGATTTTCTGGGGGTTGATCTTCTGCATGTCGGGCGAGTAGCCCATCAGCGAGAAGTCGCCCTTGCGGTTACCGTAGCTGCAACTCTGGCTGTTGCCCCAGCAGACGGCTGCGGCGTATTCGACCGAGGGGAGTTTGCGGACAGCCTCCACGTCGTCGGTGTCCATCTCCCAGCTGCGGCCCGAGGGCATGCCCTTGTAGGGGACCGAGGTGCGGTCGGCCCAGAAGAAGGCCGCGTTGGTTGAGGCCTCGCCCAGCTGCGAGCGGAACATGCGGTCGAGTCCCGTACCGGCTCCCAGCAGCACGACGAGCATGAAGATGCCCCAGAATACGCCCATTGCGGTCATGAAGCTGCGCCGCCGGTTGCGGGAGATCGTCTGCCAGATCTCGTTCCAGCGGTCTATGTCGAAAAATCTTGTCATATCGCGTTCGCTCCGTTATTTGTTGTGACGCAGGGCGTCGATGGTTTTGAGGCGCGCGGCGCGGCGGGCCGGGATGTAGCCGGCGACCAGTCCCGCCAGCACGAGCACCAGCGTGGCGCTGAAGGCCACCGAGAGGTCGAGCGTCGGGTTGCGGAAGATGCTGAACTCGCTTTCGCCGCCGCTCGCGAGCACCTTGTTCACCGCCTCCATGATGAAGACTCCGAGTACCATGCCGATGTATCCGAAGGCGGCCGTGATGAGCACCGATTCGGTCAGAATCAGCCGGATGATCGACGAGGGCTTGGCTCCGAGCGCCTTGCGGATGCCGAACTCGAAGGTGCGCTCCTGCACCGTCACGAGCATGATGTTGCTCACGCCCACCACGCCGGCGAGCAGCGTGCCGAGTCCGATGATCCAGATGAAGAGATTCACTCCGCCGAAGACGAGCATCATCTGCTTGTAGTTTTCCATGCGGTTGTAGAGCCAGATGGCGCTTTCGTCGTCGGGCGAGTAGTCGTGCTCGGCGGCCAGGCGCTGGCGCACCCGCTGCTCGAACGCCTCCATCTGGGCATCGGTCCGGATGCCTTCGACCGTGAAGGTCGCCTGGCTGATGCTCGGATCGTCGGCGCGGTAGATGAGCTGGGCGGTCGAGAGGGGGATGTAGCAGACGGAGTTCTGGCTGAAGGAGTTCTGCTCATATACGCCGACGACGCTGTACGACGTCTCCTTGACGCGGATCCTCTGTCCGATCGGGTCCTGGTCGCCGAAGAGCACGTCGCGGGCGATCTTGTCGATCACGATCGTCTTGCGCCGCTCGGCGATATCCGTGGCATTGATGAAGCGCCCGGTCAGGATCGTGACCCCCTCCATCTCCATGATGGCGGGGAGCGCTCCGATGATCGTCGCGTCGGTCAGGTACTCCTGCCCGAAGGCGACGTTGGCGTTCTGCACCCAGGCGGTCGCGGCGACCTTGTCCACCTCGGGAAATTCCTCCTTCAGGATCCTGAGGTCTTCGTTTTGCAGGCGGATCGGCCGCCATTTGTCGTAGCCGCGGTAGGGCATGGAGGTGTAGCCTCCGTAGATGGTAATGGTATTGACGGTCCGCGAGCCGAAGTTGGAGGTCACGCCGTTGCGCAGCCCGTTGCCCGAGCCGAGCAGGATGATGAGCATGAAGATGCCCCATGCCACCGAGAACCCCGTGAGGAAGGTGCGCAGCTTGTTCTTGCGGACCGAGGCGGCTATTTCGAACAACAGCTCTCTCATTGCCGCAGGTTTTCGATGTTGCCGATCACGCCGTCCTTCAGGTGGATGATCTTGTCGGTCTGCTCGGCGATCGACCGCTCGTGCGTGACGCAGATGATCGTCAGCCCCTCTTCGTTTACCTGCCGCAGCAGGTCCATCACCTCCTGCGAGGTGGCGCTGTCGAGCGCGCCCGTCGGCTCGTCGGCCAGGATGATCCGGGGCTTGTTAATGAGCGCCCGGGCGATGGCCACGCGCTGCTTCTGTCCGCCCGACATTTCGTTGGGCATGTGGTGCGCCCAGTCGCGCAGTCCCAGCCGGTCGAGGTATTCGAGGGCCTGGGCGTTGCGTTTTCTGCGCGAGATGCCCTGGTAGTAGAGCGGCAGCGCGACGTTCTCGACCGCGTTTTTGTAGTTGATCAGGTTGAACGACTGGAAGATGTAGCCGATCATGTTGTTGCGGGCGGCCGCGGCCTGCGTCTCGCTCAGGTGCTTGATGAGCTTGCCTGCGAGGTAGTAGTTGCCCGTGTCGTAGTCGTCGAGAATGCCCAGGATGTTGAGCAGCGTTGATTTGCCGGAGCCTGAGGCACCCATGATCGACACCAGTTCGCCGTGCTTGATCTCGAGGTCGATGCCCTTGAGCACATGCAGTTCGGCACCGTTGCGGTAGGTTTTGTTGATGTTTTCGAGTAGAATCATGTCATGCAGTAGTTGAGCGCTGTGGATCGCAGGGTAAAAGTATGTAATATTTTTCGTAAAAACAAAAAATACTTATCGTAAATCAATAAATTTTTACCCCCCCCCGATAGGGAGCCGTGATTCGCGCTTTTGCTTTCCCGAGTGCAGTGCTGCTTGCGGGAAAGTATGCTGCCTTTCGTGCGGTGGAGGGATTCATGGCAATGTCTGTTGTTTGGTATCGCAAATATAGTGTAAGAAT
>CAMWGZ010000174.1 GCA_947173915.1 uncultured Alistipes sp. | reverse complement strand
ATGTCGAACCTGCGGAGCAGCTTCGGTGCGACCGAACCGATCTGCAGCAGCTCCTTGCCTTTGGCTCCGGGCAGCGAGAGGCTCAGCCCGTCGCCGAACAGATCGTTGCGCAGGCTCTCCGCCGCGAGGGTGTAAATGTCAATGCCGAAACGGCGCAGCAGCTTCTCGGCGATCGCCCGCAGCGTGAAGAAGGAGGAGGCTCCCGCCTTCCGGTTCCACGAAGGGGCGCTCTCGGCACCCGTCACGGCGATGGCCAGACGGTACTGTTCGGTATAGGGCTTCAGTGCGTCGCCTCCTTCCGCAGCGGCGGCGGCATCGTAGAAGTAACAGTTGCCCAGTTCGTAGAGTTTCAGATCGCCGTTGCGGTGGTTTATATTGAGCTGCACGGCTTCGAGCGTGTGGAACAGCAGCGTCTGGCGCAGCACGTTCAGGTCGGAGCTGAGCGGATTGAGGATTTTCACGCAGCGCTCGGCCCGATACGCTTCGAGTCCGTCGTAGTAGGTCGATCTGGTCAGCGAGTTGGACATGATCTCCGTGAATCCGTTGTCGGTCAGGAAGTCGGCCGCGAGGTTCGTGAGCCGGTTTCTGTCGGGTTTGGGAACGTAGGAGAGCGTCGAATTGACAT
This sequence comes from uncultured Alistipes sp., assembly GCA_947173915.1. Lineage (GTDB taxonomy): Bacteria > Bacteroidota > Bacteroidia > Bacteroidales > Rikenellaceae > Alistipes. Next base: position 2,525 of record CAMWGZ010000174.1, on the reverse strand, counting down.
GCGTCGGGACGGGGACGTTGTTGTAGCCGTAGATGCGCAGGATCTCCTCGGCCAGGTCGGCCTCACGGGTCACATCGACCCGGTAGGGCGGTACGGCCACGCTCCAGAGGGAGCCGTTCTCCGCGCAGATCTTCACTTCGAGCGCTTCGAGGATGCGGCGCACCGTCTCATGCGGCAGCTCCACGCCGATGAGCCGGTTGATGCGGTCGAGGTCGATCTCGAACCGGAAATCCTCGACGGGAACGGGGTATATGTCCGTCATTTCGCCGCAGATACGTCCTCCCGCCAGCTCCTGCATGAGCAGGGCGGCCCGCTTGAGGGCATATACCTGCAGGTTGGGATCGATTCCCCGCTCGTAGCGGAACGAAGCGTCGGTGTTGAGTCCGAAGCGTTTGGCCGTTTTCCGCACCCAGACGGGATTGAAGTAGGCGCTCTCGATGAAGACATCGCAGGTCGTCTCGCCGATGCCCGAGTCCAGACCGCCGAATACGCCGGCGATGCACATCGGCTTCTCGGCCGAGCAGATCATCAGGTCGCGGTCGGTAAGTTTGCGCTCCACGCCGTCCAGCGTGACGAAGGGAGTGCCCTCGGCGCAGGTGCGCACCACGATCTGCCCGCCGTCGATCTTCGCAGCGTCGAAGGCGTGCAGGGGCTGTCCCAGTTCGAAGAGCACGAAGTTGGTAATGTCCACCAGGTTGTTCTTGGGGTTGATGCCTACGGCCCGCAGGCAGTTCTGCATCCATTCGGGCGAGGGGGCGATCCGGCATCCCCGGACGCTGATTCCGGCGTAGCGGGGGGCTGCCTCGGTGTTCTCGACCCGAACCCGGATCGGCTGCGGGTCGGCTTCGGAGGCGAAGCCGCTCACGTCGGGCAGCACCAGTTCGGCGGCACGGCCCTGGCTCTTCAGGTAGGCCGCCAGATCGCGGGCGACACCCAGGTGGGAGGCCGCGTCGATGCGGTTGGGGGTCAGCCCGATGCCGATCACGTAGTCGTCCTCCAGCTTCAGGTACTCCTTGGCGGGCATGCCGACCTGCGCCTCTTCCGGCAGCTCCATGATGCCTTCGTGCGAGGAGCCGATGCCCAGCTCGTCCTCTGCGCAGAGCATGCCGAGCGACTCCACGCCCCGGATCTTGCTGCGCTTGATCTTGAACTCCTCCTCGCCGCCGTCGGGGTAGAGTACCGTGCCGACCGTGGCGCAGAGCACCTTCAGCCCCGCACGGCAGTTGGCGGCCCCGCAGACGATCTGCAGCGGCTCCGCACCGCCGACATTGACGGTCGTGATGTTCAGGTGGTCCGAGTCGGGGTGGGCGACGCAGGTTTCGACCCGGCCGACGACCACGCCGGCCAGTCCGCCGCGTATGCTTTCGGTCTTTTCGAAACTCTCGACCTCCAGACCGATGTCGGTCAGGATCGTGGCCGTCTCTTCCGGAGTGATATCCGCCTTGAGGTAGCGTTTGAGCCAGTTGTAGGAAATGTTCATGGTATGTAGCGTTTTTTTGTTGTCGTCTTTATAATATAAAATAGCTAACAGGGAGTCAAAGATACGCAAATTATTCGGATTTTACTCCACGAGCAGCGCCGTAATCACGAAAACGGCCAATGCGGCGCTGGCCAGTCCGTTGAGCGTGCCGAAGGCGATGCCGATGTTGCGCTGGCGGGTGGGCGTGACCAGCAGGTGCTCCGCGAACAGGATCAGCGCGAAGAGTCCCTGACCGGCCCACAGCAATCCGTTCTGCGGGCAGTAGCTGCCGAACCAGAGCAGGGCCGCGATGCTGCACAGGTGGAGCAGGCTGCTGATCGCGAGCGCCCCCCGTGCGGAGAAGCGGGCCGGTATGGAGTGCAGTCCGTGCCGGCGGTCGAAGGCCGCGTCCTGCAGCGCGTAGATGATGTCGAACCCGCCGCACCAGGTGGCGACCAGCAGCGTGAGGATGCAGGGCGGCCAGGCGAACGTTCCCGTGACGGCCAGGTAGGCGCCGACGGGCGCGATGCCGAGTCCCAGGCCGAGCACCAGGTGGGCCAGGGCGGTAAAGCGTTTGCAGTAGCTGTAGAAGAGCACCACGAAGAGGGCGGCGGGGGAGAGCAGCCCCGTGAGCGGGTTGATCGTGGCGGCCGTTGCGATGAAGAGCAGGGCGTTGGCGACGACGAAGAGCAGGGCGGCACGGGGCGAAATCTTGCCCGAGGGGATCTCCCGGCCGGCCGTGCGCGGGTTGGCTGCGTCGATGCGCCGGTCGGCCCAGCGGTTGAAGCCCATCGCGGCATTGCGGGCGAAGACCATGCAGAGCACCACCTGAAGCAGCAGCACGGGCCAGCAGCGCTCGGTGGCGAATCCCTGCGTGCGCAGGGCATAGACGAAGCCGATCATGGCGAACGGCATGGCGAAAATCGTGTGGGCGAACTTGACCAGTTCGAAATAGCGGCGGATCATCATGGCTTTGTTTTTTGGAGAAGCAAAAGTACGTCTTAATTTCGTCGCATACAACAATCCCCGCCTGTTTGTTGCGAAACGGAGAGCGGCGGCCCAACAG
>CAMWGZ010000173.1 GCA_947173915.1 uncultured Alistipes sp. | reverse complement strand
ATTTCGAATCCAGCCAATCTCTCCTTTCATCCGGACGACATCAACAACTTCCAAATGCCGGGAAGCTATTTTCAGGCAATCGGCCGCATCGCCATCGGCAAAGGAACCTACATCGCCCAGACGTCGGAATAATAACCGCCAACCACGACCTCAACAACCTGGACCAGCATGCCGAGCCGCAACCCGTCCGCATCGGCGAGCGCTGCTGGATCGGGATGAACAGCATGATTTTGCCGGGCGTGGTATTGGGACCGCACACGATAGTCGGTGCAGGCTCGGTAGTGACCAAAAGTTTTGCCGAAGGACATTGCGTCGTAGCGGGAAATCCCGCCAAAATCATCCGAAATCTGAAGGCATGAACCACCCCGCTCTTTCCATCCAAAAGGGTAAGAATCTTAAAATTTAAAAAACACCGCCGCATGGAACGTGCGCGGATAGGCATAGAGATAGCGGCTCTCCATCGGGCGATAGATGCGGAAATCCCCGCTGTGGAAGCGGCGCACGCGCGGCGACTCGTAGCCGCCGAAGATGATCCGGCGATCGCCCGACAGGTTGCGCACGCTCAGCATCAGCGTCAGGCGCGACGCACGCAGATAGAATGACTTGAAAAGCGCAGCATCGACCGTGAAGGCATCGGGCAGCCGCTCCTGCGAAACGAACAGGTCGAACGCCTCGGGCGACTCGGCCAGCTGCACGGCGGTGCGCTCCATGCGTCGCGACGGTGCAGGATCGACATAGCGGCTGCCGGCCCAGGCCCCTTCGAGCCGCACACCCCACCCCCGGGGACCGAAATAATTCAGCCCGCAATAGCCCGCAGCCTGCGGAACGCCGCCGAGCCGGCACGCCCCCATACTGGAAACCGCACCGTCGCAAACGAGCGTGTTATCGCGATCGACATAGATCGTCACGCGCGGATCGTTCGCATAGCGATACCGCCCGAGCGACCCGGCCAGCGTCAGTTCCCAGCGGCGGGCGAGCCGCACGACGGCCGTGACCTCCGCCCCGTAGCGCAACGTCCCTATTCCGGAAACGACCATGTCGCAGAAAGCTCCGGCCGGATCGTCGTAATAACGACAGACATCGACCCCGCCGACCGTGCGCACCGCAAAGAGCGAAATCTGCCACCGCACGCTGCTTCCCGTGCGGAGATAACCCACCTCGGCAGCATAGCGTTTCGCTGCGGCCGGACGGTCGATACAGCGGTTGTTGTACTCGGGATTGAGCAGCAGGTCGTCGCCGTCGGGCCGTTCGGACGAAGCGTCGCACGCCGCCTCCAGATAGTCGCGCGCCGAAAAGGAGTAGCCGGCCGCCACCCGGGCGCGGAACGGAGCGAAACGCATCGTGCGGGAGCGCCCCAGCGACCCCTCGCCCGGAAAAATCGCCTTCTCGAAGCGTCCCCGCCGATAAAGGGCGCTCTCCCCGATGCGGGCGGCGCATTGCAGCCGCATGCGATCGACGCGGTATTCCAGAGAGGCTCCGACACTTATTTCGCGGCTGCACAGATCGTAATCATACCCGAAGCAATCACCCTCACGGACCGTCCGGTCGGGATGCCGCAGGTCGTTGCGGTCGTCATACGTACCGTACCGATATAAATAGGGGTCGCGATCGGCCAGGTAGCTTCCGCCGAGCAGATCGCGCAGCTGCTTGTAATGCCGCACATGCAGCCGCTCCGCCTGTACCCCGTAGCGGACCGTCAGCCGGTCGTCGATACGCGTCTCGCCCGCGACCCGCAACCGCAGGTCGATGAAGCGCTCTGCACGATCCTCAACGGCATAAAAGGCGGAGCCTCCCGACACCGAACGGTTGGCGGCATGGAGCCGGTCCCAGTCGATCTGCGTATAGCGGGGGTCGCACAAGCGCCAGCGCTCCTCCAGGGCACCCCCGTCGGAAACCGCCCCAGGCATCAGGGCGTAATGGTCCGGCAGGGGCGACGAGACTCCGTACCAGGCCAGGGCACTGCGCCGAATTACCCCGCCGCCGCAGACGAAGGTCGCATGCAGCGAGGTCGCCGATGAAAGGTCCCATCGCCAGCCGAGCAGGAGCAGCGGTGTCGTCTCGCGGCGGATGCGGGCATTGCGCACCTTGCCCGACTGATAGCCCCAGGCCGGATTGTACATCGGGTCGCCCGTCAGGTCGAAAGCCTCGCGGGTCGTATAGGCGCGCCTGCTGCGCATGGTCAGGGGCAGCAGGGCGAGCAGCGAACATTCGTGGCGTGCGCCGAAAGTCGCGGAGAGACGCACACCCAGCTGCAACGAATTGCCGAATACTCCGGGCACGTGGAGATCGCGCCCCGTAGCGCCCGAAAGGGCCGCCGTCAGGTAGCGCTCCCCGCGCAGCCGCTCGGCAGCCGAAAAACGGACTCCGGCCAGATCGCCCCGCCCCGAGAAACGGACCGAAGCGTCCCGCCTCGAAACTTCGGGCGGCCCGGCACTCGTGAACGCCCTTCCGGAAAGCCTGGGAAATCCCCAGGCCATCGCGACATCGTCGCAGCGCACGACATAGAGCGCACGCAGCAGCGCGGCGTAACGCGAAGAAAAACGGAATCCGTCGAGTTGCAGACCGTCCGTGCGGTAAGGTTCGCCGCGCCGTCCGTAGGCTACGAACGAAAACTTGTAGTCGGTCGCCTCTCCGAACAGATCGCCCACCGACTGCACTGCCCGATAAAACAGCGACGAGTCGGTCGCGAGCATCGCACGCGGCTCCTCATCGACCTCATCCCCGGAATATTCGTCCCGGAAAGGATAATAATCGTTTACATCGACTTGTGCGTGCACGGCACCGCAAACAAGCGACAACAGCAAGAGAAAAAGAGCACGACGCATGACGATTACGACTTACGACAAATATAATAAAAATAGTCGCAAAATCACAACATCAAGCTCGAATAGGAAGATGCGCAGAGAAACGAAGGCGGAAAACTCCCTCCTGCGCCACAAATATCGGAAGGGGAGCCTCCGAAGCAGCAATCAAGGCTTGCGCAACGACAGCACTTCAAAGGTGTTGTCGGCATAAACCAGCACCACCCGCACGAGGGAGTCGCCACGCGAACCGCCGGCGACGATTCTCCCCAGGGCAGCAATCGGATCGGCCGCCTGCTCCTCACGCGACTCACGCCCCTCCGCAAACAGATTGTCGGGGCCAAAATAAAGACCGACCACCCGGGGGGGGCG
>CAMWGZ010000172.1 GCA_947173915.1 uncultured Alistipes sp. | reverse complement strand
CAGCGGCGGCGCAGGGCCTCCAGGTAGCCCGGCCGCGGGGGACGCACCCCCGCCTCGCCCTGCACGGGCTCGGCCAGCACGCAGGCCGTGCGCGAGGTGATGCTCGCCAGGGCTTCGAAATCGTTGAATTCGATGGCCCGAACATCGGGCAGCAGCGGCCGGAAAGCGTTTTTCCACTCCTCGCCCTCGGGCGTGCCCATCATGCTCATGGCCCCGTGCGTCGACCCGTGGTAGGCCCGGCGCATGGAGATCATCTCGGTGCGGCCCGTGAAGCGTTTGGCCAGCTTCAGCGCCCCCTCGACCGCCTCGGCTCCCGAGTTGACGAAATAGACGCTCTCTAGACTGCCCGGCAGCAGTCCGGCGATCCGCGCGGCGTAGGTCACCTGCGGCGTCTCGACCAGTTCGCCGTAGACCATCACGTGCATGTAGCGCGCCGCCTGCTCCTGCACGGCCCGCACCACAGCAGGGTTGGCATGTCCCACGTTGCTCACCGAGACCCCCGCCACCAGGTCGTAATAACGCTTGCCTTCGGGCGTATAGAAACACGAGCCCTCGGCCCGGGCCACCTCGACGAGCATCGGCGAGGGCGACGTCTGCGCCCCGTGCGCCAGGAACTGTTTGCGTAAAATCGTATCGTTCATCGAAACAAGATATTGACTGTGAAACCGGCAGGCGGAGCGATCCGTGCCGCATCCCGCTGCCGGAAGGCCGCACCCAGCCGCACGGCTCCGGTCCCGTGCATTCCGGCGCGGCCCAAAACACCGCACCGGCACGCCGCTATTTTCCGGAAAACCGCCGCTCAAGAATCGCCTCCGAATCCTTCACGCTCTGCATCATCCAGCGGTAGAGCAGTTCGGTCCGCTCGTCCGGGGGCAGCTGCCACCCCTCCACCGTGCGGCGCATCCGCTCCGAAAGCATGTAGATCAGGATGGCCGCCGAAGCCGAGACATTGAGGCTCTCGACCATGCCGCACATCGGGATGCGCAGGAACTCGTCGGCCGCGGCGACGATCTCGTCCGAGATGCCGGCGTGCTCCGTACCGAAGACCAGCGCGAAAGGTCCGCGGGCAACGTCGAACCGCTCGGGCGTCGTATCCCCGCGGTGGGGCGTCGTGGCCACGATCCGGTAGCCGGCCCCCTTCAGGGCCGCCAGGGCCTCGGCCGTCGAGCCGTATTTGCGCACGTCGACCCACCGGTCCGTACCGCGCGAGACGGCCGTACTGGGCTCGAACTTGCAGCAGGTCTCGACGGCGTGCATGCGCTGCAGGCCGAACGCCTCGCAATGGCGGATCAGCGCCGCGGCGTTCTGCCCGTGGTAGGTATTCTCGGCCAAAAGGGTCATGTAGCGGGTGCGCATGTCGATCGTGCGGCGGAAGAGTTCGTAGCGCTCCGGCATCATGAACTCCGCCAGGCAGGCGATCCGCCCGGCATACCACGCCGCATCCCTATTTGCGGTATTTGTCATCTTCGTCCAGAATTTTCAGATAGCTTTCGTAGCGGTCCGCCGAGATCCGGCCGCAGCGGACGGCCTCGACCACGGCACAGCCCGGTTCGTGGGTGTGCGTGCAGTTGTAGAAGCGGCAGCCGGGGGCCTCGCGCATCATTTCGGGGAAGTAGTGCCACAGCTCGGCATCGTCGATGTCGATCAGCCCGAAACCCTTGATGCCCGGCGTGTCGATCACCGCACCGCCGCCCGAGAGCGGATACATGGTCGAAAAAGTGGTCGTATGGCGGCCCTTGCAGTGGCTCTCGGAGATCTCGCCCGTGCGGATCTCCAGCGCGGGGTCGACGGCCCGCACGAGCGTCGACTTGCCGACGCCCGAGTTGCCCGAGAGCAGCGTCACGCTCCCCGCGAGCAGCTCGCGCACGCGCTCCATGCCCGTGCCCTCGACGGCCGAAACCTCCGTCACCTCGTAACCGGCCCCTTCGTAGACCGCACGGAACGCCGCCACGGCCTCGGCGTCCTGCAGTTCGATCTTCGAGAGCAGGATCACGACCGGGACCTTGTAGGCCTCGCACGTCACCAGAAAGCGGTCGACGAACTCCGTGGCCGTCTCGGGCCGGCGCAGCGTCACCATCAGCAGCGCGCGGTCGACATTGGCGGCGATGATGTGCGACTCCTTCGACAGGTTCGACGCCCGGCGGATCACGTAGTTGCGGCGCGGACGGATGTCGACGATCGCACGATCGTCACCCTCGCCCTCGCACACCACGCGGTCGCCCACCACCACCGGATTGGTCGACCGCACGCCCCGCAGGCGCAGTTTGCCCCGGATGCGGCAGCGCAGCGTCTCCCCTGCGCACGCCACTTCGTACCAGCTGCCCGTGGCCCGGATCACCACGCCCTCCGTCTCTCTGCACATCGTCATGCCTGCTGTGTCCGTTTATGCTCCTCCGCCTGCGGAATCCGCTCGCCGAAGCGCTGCAGGAACGGGTAGATCCGCTCCGACATCCGCAGCAGAGGCTGATAACTCTTCGATTCGCGGATCGTCTGCGGACCCGCCAGCGTATGATCTTCGTTCAGCGCATCGAACGCGGCCACCAGACCGCTCAGCACCAGCAGCATCTTCACCGCCGACACGGCCACGCCCGCCAGCGTGTCGAGCAGCCCGAAACCGACGAAGCGGAACAGTCCCCGCACCGCGCGCGCCGCGACACCCACGGCCAGGACCACGCCCACCAGCACGGCCGCGAAGCCGCCCGGAGCGGCCACCTCTTCGTCCAGCCCCAGCCACGCACCCGCCGCCGCGCCGTAGCGCGCCGCCAGCCAGATGCCCAGACCGATGCCCGCAAGCGCGCACACCTGCACGACGAAACCCTGCCGCCAGCCGTTCCACACGGCGACGGCCAAAGCCAGTAAGACGATCAGATCGATTGTATTCATACCTCTTTTTCCGAACGATTTTCCTGCCCGCAGCCCCGCTCGCCGCCGATCACGTCGCACAGCGACACCCCCAGCGCATTGCAGATCGTGCAGAGCGTGCGAATCGTAAGATTCGTACGCCCGGCCTCGATGCGGCTCAGATTCGACCGCTCCATGTCGCACCGGTAGGCCAGCTCCTGCACGGTCATCCGGCGTTCACGGCGCAAGGTCTTGATCCGCGCGGCGATAAAGTCGAGTTGCTCCTGGCAGTCCATTTCAGGTCGATTGAACGGTTATTGCCACAAAGATACGAATAAGTCGAGAGCAAATGCAAATTTATTTGCTTTTGCCGAGCGA
>CAMWGZ010000171.1 GCA_947173915.1 uncultured Alistipes sp. | reverse complement strand
GGGGTGTCTTGCTTGCCAGCAGACGGGCAGGTGCGTCATCGGAGACGATGCTCCGGCCATCGTAGCGAAGATGCACGATGCCGACGCGATCGCATTCGCCACGCCCATCTATTATTACGAGATGAGCGGCCAGCTCAAGACGCTGCTCGACCGGGCCAACCCGCTCTACTCCTCCGACTATCGCTTCCGCGACATCTACATGCTGACCGCTGCGGCCGAAGACGGGGAGTGGGTTCCCGAGCGTGCCGTCGCAGGCCTCCAGGGGTGGATCGACTGCTTCGAGAAGGCCCGTCTTGCGGGCACGGTCTTCGCCGGAGGCGTTACCGGACCGGGCGAGACGGCGGGGCATCCTTCGCTGCAACGCGCCTGGGAAATGGGTAAAACGATAGGGTAGCGGTTTGATCTCCGGACGATTATGAATAAGATTCTTTTGGCTTCACTATTCAGCATACTGACACTTCATGTTATGGCACAGGAAAAGATGGTACAGACCGCCGGGCGCGACCAGCTCGGCGAGTTCGCCCCGCAGTTCGCGGAGCTCAACGACAAGGTTCTCTTCGGCGATGCCGTCTGGAACGATCCGACGCTCTCACTTCATGACCGCAGCATGGTCACGATCTCCATTCTGCTGGGCAAGGGGATCGTGGACAGCTCGTTCCGCTCGCACCTGGAGCTGGGCCGCAAGCACGGCATCACGCGTGGAGAGATCGCCGCTTTGCTGATTCAGGCGGCCTTCTATGCGGGCTGGCCCAACGCATGGGCCGGGTTCCGCATGGCTAAGGAGGTGTGGGCGGATGATGCGGCGGCCGAAGACGACAAGGCCGCATTCCAGCGGGAGATGATCTTCCCCGTCGGCGAGCCGAACAGGGCTTACGCGCAATACTTCATCGGCAACAGCTACCTCGCACCGCTCTCGCAGGAGCAGGTCAAGGTCGCCAACGTGACCTTCGAGCCGCGCTGCCGCAACAACTGGCACATCCACCGTGCCACCGCGGGCGGCGGTCAGATGCTGATCGGTGTAGCGGGGCGCGGGTGGTACCAGGAGGAGGGCAGGCCCGCCGTAGAGATTCTGCCCGGCACGGTCATCCACATTCCCGCCGGCGTGAAGCACTGGCACGGTGCGGCGGCCGACAGCTGGTTCGCGCACCTGGCGTTCGAGGTTCCCGGCAAGGAGTCCTCGACCGAGTGGCTCGAACCGGTAACGGACGCGCAGTACGACCGTCTTCCGGAACTTTGATCCGAACAGGAACAAGATTATGAAAACGAATGATTTGAAACATGCGGCAGTCGCCGTGTTGGCGGGCGCGAGCCTGCTCTGCGGCTGCATGAACCGCGAAACGAACAGCAAAACGAATGACGCTATGGAAACGACATTGAATCTTACATCCGGGTGGGACAAGACCTTCCCGCAAAGCGACAAGGTAACGCACCGCAAGGTCACGTTCCGCAACCGCTACGGCATCACGCTCGCCGCCGACCTTTACGAACCCCGGAACAGCGAGGGCGCGCTTGCCTCCCTTGCCGTGAGCGGTCCCTTCGGAGCGGTCAAGGAGCAGGCTGCGGGGCTGTATGCCCAGACGATGGCCGAGCGGGGATTCCGGACTCTAGCGTTCGACCCCTCCTTCCCGGGCGAGAGCGGCGGCGAGCCCCGCTACGTCGCCTCGCCCGACATCAACACCGAGGACTTCAGCGCTGCGGTCGATTTTCTGGCGACGCTCCCGGATGCGGATCCGGAGCGCATCGGCATCATCGGCATCTGCGGGTGGGGCGGATTCGCCCTCAATGCCGCGGCCGTCGATACGCGGATCAAGGCGACGGTCGCCGCTACCATGTACGACATCAGCCGCTGCACGGCCAACGGCTATTTCGATGCGATGACGGCCGACGAACGCTACGAGCTGCGCCGGCAGCTGAACGCGCAGCGCACCGAGGATTACCGCAGCGGCACCCGTGCGCTTGCCGGAGGTGTCGTGGATCCGCTGCCCGACGACGCACCGCAGTTCGTGAAGGACTACCACGCCTACTACAAGACCCCGCGCGGCTACCACCCCCGTTCGCTCAACTCCAACGCCGGATGGTGCCGCACCTCCTCGCTCGCGTTCCTCAATGCCCCCATACTCGCCTACAGCGGCGAGATCCGCAGCGCCGTGCTGCTCGTGCACGGCGAGAACGCCCACTCGCGCTACTTCAGCGAGGATGCGTTCCGGAAGTTGACGGGCGACAACAAGGAGCTGCTGATTGTTCCCGGGGCCAGCCACGTCGATCTGTACGACAATGTGGCAGCGATTCCGTTCGACAGGCTCGAGGCGTTCTTCGCGGAGAATCTGAAATAGGGAGCCGTCGGGAATGGCCGACGAATGGAAAAGAGGCAGACGGTATGTGACTCATAACGTCTGCCTCTTTTCTGGAAATTTCTACAGTCCCTCCCTGACAGTTTTCCGCTCCGGCTCCTGGTATTGTTTTCCTTTTCCGAAGTTAAAATCGACTTTTATCAGGACACTGTTCCAGTTACTTTTGTTGTAGCCGATGATGTTTTCCTGGAGAACGCTGTTTTCGAGCGTATAGGAATGTGTTTTCGGATTGATGAGGAAATTGGAGCAGAAGGCGGAGAACGCCCAGTCTTTGTATTTGTACTGCACGCCGATTGTAGAGGTCAATTTCCGGCGGTACAGCCAAGGCAAGGACATTGCATCGGACGGGAGCGATCCCGAATAAAAAACGGAAAAGTTCTTGTGGTTGAAATTCAAGGAATAGGAAAGGGGGAACCGCGTCTGTTCGAACGGTCCTAGGATTTTCGAATCTATTTTCGTATGGACGAATCCACCGTCGAGCTTCAGCGAGAGTAAGTTATTTTTGAAGGGGCTGATCTTTACGCTGCAATATACGGTATGTTTGCCCTGCGAGCTGTCATTGACCGGAGTGTATGCGATGTACGGTTGCTCGTATTGGTAGTAGAAGTTGATCGGATTTTTCATGTACAAATAGTCGTATGACAAATCGACGTTCAGCCATTTGTTATGATAATTCACTCTCATGATAGTCTGATTGGCTCGGGAACCGATCAGGTCGGGATTTCCGTGCGCGACGATGTTTTGGCTCAGGAATGAACCGACTTCGTTGAGTTGTCCCAGGCTCGGCGACATATTGGCCTGCGTGAATCCCGCTTTCACGACGAAAGAGGGCGAGATACGGTAGCCGATGTCCACGCGCGGGGTAAAAACCCATTGCCATACCGCAT
>CAMWGZ010000170.1 GCA_947173915.1 uncultured Alistipes sp. | reverse complement strand
CGATAGGAGGCCCCGTCGGCGAAAACCTGACGCCGATCGACATAGCAAAATTCTCCGCCGCCTACGTGCGCTTCCTCTCCGAGGGCGCGCCCGGCAAAAGACTGACCGTCGTCATCGGCCGCGATGCCCGCATCTCGGGTCCGATGGTCGAGCGGATCATCGAGGGCACGCTGCTCGGGTGCGGTGCCGACGTGATCAACGTCGGACTCTGCACCACCCCCGGCACCGAGCTGGCCGTAACCCGCCACAAGGCCGACGGCGGCATCATCATTACCGCCTCGCACAACCCGCGCCAGTGGAACGCCATGAAGCTGCTCAACGCCGACGGCGAATTCCTCGGCGATGCCGAGGGCAAACGGGTGCTCGCCCTGGCCGAAGCGGAGGATTTCGCCTTCCCCGAGGTGGACCGCCTCGGAGAGGTCCTCTCCCGCGAGCCGTTCAACGAAGAGCACATACGCCAGGTGCTCGCCCTGCCGCTGGTGGATGCGGAAGCCGTCCGCAAACGCCGCTTCAAGGTGGTCGTCGATGCGGTCAATTCGGTCGGCGGTATCGTCATCCCCGAACTGCTGCGCCGCCTCGGCTGCGAGGTGGTCGAACTCAACTGCGAGCCGACGGGCGAATTCGCCCACAACCCCGAACCGCTGCCGGAGAACCTGACCGGAATCGCGGAGGCGATCGTCCGCGAGAAGGCCGACCTGGGCGTGGTGGTCGATCCCGACGTGGACCGTCTGGCACTGGTCAGCGAGGACGGCTCGATGTTCGTCGAGGAGTACACGCTGGTCGCCGTCGCCGACTACGTGCTCTCCCGCCGGCCGGGCGACACGGTCTCCAACCTGAGCTCCTCGCGCGCGCTGCGCGACGTGACCGAAGCGCGGGGCGGCCGCTACTTCGCCTCGGCCGTCGGCGAAGTGAACGTCGTGGCCAAGATGAAGGAGGTGGGTGCCGTCATCGGCGGCGAAGGCAACGGCGGAGTGATCTACCCCGAACTGCACTACGGCCGCGACGCGCTGGTCGGCGTGGCGCTCTTCCTGACCTATCTGGCCGAGCGGGGGCTGACGATGACCGAACTGCGCAAGACCTACCCCGCCTACTTCGCCTCGAAGAACAAGATCGCCCTCACGCCGGCCATCGACGTGGACAAGGTGCTGCTGGCGATCAAGACGAAATACGCCGGCGAACGGATCAACGACACCGACGGCGTGAAGATCGACTTCGCGACAAGCTGGGTCCACCTGCGCAAGTCGAACACCGAGCCGATCATCCGCATCTACACCGAGGCGAAGTCGCCGGCCGAAGCCGAGGCGCTGGCCCAGCGCTTCATCGGGGAGATCGAAACGATATGCAACCTGTAACAAAACATACACGATTATGGAAAAAGCACTGAATTATATCGAGAACAACAAGGAGCGCTTCCTGAGCGAGCTGTTCGAGCTGCTGCGCATCCCTTCCGTCAGCGCCCAGTCGGAGCACAAGCCCGACATGAAGACATGCGCCGAATGGCTGGCCGCGGCACTCGTCAAGGCCGGAGCCGACCACGCCGAAGTGATGCCGACGGAGGGCAATCCGGTGGTTTTCGCCGAGCGGATCATCGACCCGAACGCCAAGACGGTAATGGTTTACGGCCACTACGACGTGATGCCGGTCGATCCGGTCGATGAGTGGAACACCTCGCCCTTCGAACCGGAGATTCGCGACGGCCGCATCTGGTGCCGCGGCGCGGACGACGACAAGGGACAGCTCTTCATGCACGCCAAAGCGTTCGAGGCGATGTGCGCCACGGAGACGCTCCCCTGCAACGTCAAGTTCCTGCTCGAAGGCGAAGAGGAGATCGGCTCGCCGAGCCTCTATAAATTCTGCGCCGACAACAAGGAGATGCTCCGGGCCGACATCATCCTGGTGTCGGACACCTCGATGATCTCGATGGAGACCCCCTCGATCACGGTCGGCCTGCGCGGCCTGACCTACATGGAGGTCGAAGTGACGGGTCCCGACAAGGACCTCCACTCGGGACTTTTCGGCGGCGCGGTGGCCAACCCGGCCAATGTCCTGACCCGCCTGGTGGCATCGCTCATCGACGAGCGGGGACACGTGACGATCCCCGGATTCTACGACGACGTGCGGATCCTGAGCGACGAGGAGCGGCGCGCCTTCAACGAGACTCCGTTCGACGAGGAGGCCTACAAGCGGTCGCTCGACATCGACGAGGTAGCCGGAGAAGAGGGCTTCACGACCATCGAGCGCACGGGCATCCGCCCCTCGCTCGACGTGAACGGCATCTGGGGCGGCTACACCGAGGAGGGCACCAAGACGGTGATCCCCTCGAAAGCGTCGGCCAAGATCTCGATGCGTCTGGTTCCCGATCAGGACTACAAGAAGATCGGCGAGCTGTTCGAGCGCCACTTCCGCGCCATCGCACCGAAGAGCGTGAAGGTCAGCGTCAAGTTCCTGCACGGCGGCATTCCCTACGTGGCCCCCACCGACATGCCGGCCTACAAGGCTGCCGAGAAGGCGATCGTCGCCTCGTTCGGTAAGACCCCCATCCCCTTCTACTCGGGCGGCTCGATTCCGATCATCAGCGGCTTCGAGCAGATCCTCGGCATCAAGTCGCTGCTCATCGGCTTCGGTTTGGCGGAGGATGCCATCCACTCGCCCAACGAGAGCTACGGCCTGAACCAGTTCTACAAGGGGCTGGAGACGATTCCGCTGTTCTACAAATATTTCGCGGAGAAGTAACATCTCCCGCCGAGTCCGACAAGGCGCGCACCGGACAACCCGGGCGCGCCTTTTTTCTGCGACTTTTTCATTTTTGGGAAAATAGCCGTATATTTGCCTTTTCGAGAGTATTCAACAAACAACGAAATCGTAAAACACCATGTGTGGAATAGTCGGATATGTAGGTAAGCGACAGGCTTATCCCATCTTGATCAAAGGTTTGCACCGGTTGGAGTACCGGGGCTACGACAGCGCAGGACTCGCGCTGGTAAACGGAGCGGGGAAGCTGAACGTATTCAAAAGCAAGGGCAAAGTGGCCGATCTGGAACGTTTCGTCGAATCGAAAGACCTGGACGGCACCATCGGCATCGCCCACACCCGTTGGGCGACACACGGCGAACCCAACCAGACCAATGCCCACCCCCACTACTCCGACTCCGGAGAGATCGCCCTGATCCACAACGGAATCATCGAAAACTACCGGGTACTGAAAGACGCGCTGATCCAGAACGGCTACTGCTTCAAGAG
>CAMWGZ010000169.1 GCA_947173915.1 uncultured Alistipes sp. | reverse complement strand
GGAGAGGAGTCTGAGGGTGTCGTCGAAGCGGAGCCGCCGGATTTCGGTCCAGTAGTGGTAGCGGCGGCAAAGCATCTCGTCGCGTTTGGCGATCAGTTCCTTGTTGCGTCCTCGGGTCATGATGTGTTTTTTTATGGGATTGCGGAGTGAAACGAAAGCCTCCGTCCGCCTGCGCGGAAGCGCGCGTTGCGTGGAGAGCGAAGGTATGGGGAGGAGAGCGGGGGCATGGGGTTTGGGAATGACCGGTCCGGCCGGACCGGAAACAACAAAGATAAGCCGCGGCGGAGGCGAAAGCAAGTTTTCGGGCCGATATTTTCGTGGCGGCCGGATGAAAACGAGGCAGCCGCTCCTTTCAGGGGGGCGGCTGCCGGGTCTTTGTGCGGGTTTCGGTTCAGAGCGAGAGCGGCTCGCCGGCATAGAAGTCGAGGATCTTCGTGCGGAAGATGAACTCGTACTTGGCCTGGATCAGATCCGATTCGGCGCGCTGCATGCGGGTTTTTGCATCGTTGTAGTCGAAGGTCGTCGAGCGTCCGGCGGCGAACTTGTCCGATTCGTAGAGGAAGGCGATCCGGGCCGATTCGAGCGCTTTCTCGGCCGAACGGTACTTCAGCCGTGCGGCATCGGCCGTGCGGTAGGCCGTCTCGATCTCCTTGCGCAGGGCCTGTTCGGCCGCTGTGAGGGCCAGTTCGCGGCTGGCGACGTTCAGCTTGGCCGTGCGGACGCTGTTGCGGGTGGCCAGGCGGTTGAAGATCGGGATGTTGAGCGAGAGGCCGACGTATTCGCTGCTGTTGTGGCGGAACTGGTTCCAGAATCCGTTGTTGAAGGCTCCCGAGGCGTAGGAGTGATAGACGTTGGTTCCGTAACCGCCCGAGAGCACGATCTGCGGGTAGTAGGCGGCGCGTGCCGTGCGGACCGAGCGCCGTGCCTGGTCCAGCCGCAACCGTTCGGCCAGAATGCGGGGCCGGTTGTCCAGGGCGTACAGCATCACGTCGTTCGGATTGCGCAGGGGGCCCATCGCGGCGACGGCGAGGCTGTCGTAGGGCGGCTCCTCGATGTCGAACCCTTCGGCATCCGGGCGGTTGATCGCCTGGCTGAGTGTGAGCAGTGCCAGCGCCAGGTCGTTGCGGCTCTGCGTGAGCGAGAGTTCGTCGCGTGCCTGGAGCGCCAGATTCTCGTAGAGGCGCGATTCGGCCTCCTTGCCCCGGGCGACCTGCTCGCGGCTGCGCTCGACCTGCTGGGTGCTGAGTGCCAGCTGCTCCTCGGCGACGGCGACCAGCTCTTTCTGGAACAGCACCTCGAGGTAGAGCGACATGACGTTTACCGCCACGTCTTCGCGGACCCGTTCGAGTTCCTGCGCGGCGGCCTGCAGCCCCAGCTTGCTTGCGGCGATCTGGTGGTTGATGCTGCCGCCCCGGAACAGGGGCAGCGAGGCCGATACGCCGAGCGAGCCGGAGAGCTGGTTGTTGTCGGCATAGGTGTTGTCGGCCACCAGACTGCGGCCGAACGAGAGGTTGCCGCCCAGGTTGGCTCCCAGGTCAGGCAGCCGGCTGTTGCGGACGGTGTTCAGCTCGATGGCGCTTTGCTCGACCTGCAGCGCCTGCTGCTGCAGGTCGATGTTGTGCGTGCGCGCGTATTCGATGCACTCGTCCAGCGTCCAGGGCGAGGGGACGGTCTGCGCGGGCTGCTGCGCCCGGGCGGTCATGCAGCCGAGCAGCGCAGCGGATATCAGGATGGCGAATTTCATGGCAGGAGACGGTTTACATGTTGAATTGTTGCGTGCTTCGGATCGTGTCGTCTTCGGTTACGCCCGAAAGGATCTCGATGTTCACGCCGTCCGAGAGTCCGATCTCCACCTCGCGCTTCTCGAAAGTCTGTTCGTCGCTGTCGGCGGGACTGGTCAGGATGCGGACGAAGGGTTTGCCCTCCTCGAACTCGACGGTGCTTTCGGGCAGGGTCAGCACTCCCTCGCGGTTTTCGATCAGGATGCTGGCGTTGGCGCTGTAACCGGCGCGGACGAAGAGCGAGTCGGGGATCGAGGCGGCGGCCTTGACCTCGAACATGATCACGCCGTTTACCTCCGTCGCCTTGGGCGAGATGTATTCCAGGCGCGCCTTGAGCGTGGTTCCCTGCATCGCACCGACGGTCAGATCGACCGGCATGCCGACGTGGAGCTTGCCCACGTCCGTCTCATCGACCTTGCCCTGGAAGAGCATGTCGCCCATGTCGGCGATCGTGGCGATGGTCGTGCCGTCGTTGAAGGTGTTGGCCTGGATGACCGAGTTGCCGACCTTGACCGGCACGTCGAGGATCATGCCCGTGATGGTCGATCGGATTTGGGTGTTGCTCAGCTCCTTGTAACGGTTGGCGATACCCGTCTTGACGATTTCGAGGTTGTCCTCGGCATTCTGCATCTCCTCTTCGGCCTTGCGGAACTGGGTGCGGCTCTGCTCGAACTCCTCTTCGGCGACGACCCCTTTTTCGTAGAGCGCCTGCGTGCGGTCGAACTCCTTGCGGAGCTGGTCGAGCGAGAGCCGGGCCACCGTCACGCGCGACTCGGCGCTGTTGAGCGTGCCCAGCTCGGGGATTACCTTGACCGTGGCGATCACGTCGCCCTGACGGACGCGGTCGCCCGCCTCGCAGCGGATCTCGGAGATGATGCCCGAGATCTGGGGCTTGATGAGCACCTCGTCGCGCGGCTCCACCTTGCCGGTGGCCACTACCCACTGGCGGATGGTGTCGCACCGGGGCGATACGGTGGTATAGACCACCTTCACGGGACGGGTTTTGTTCCAGAGGAAGACGAACGTACCGACGAGCAGCGCCAGAAACAGAACGCCCAGCAGGATTTTCAGGAATTTCTTCATGGTTATGTTTTTTTGTGTGTTTGTATTTCGTTGCTATTCTTCGCGGATCGCATCGACCGCCTTGATGCCCAAGGCTCTCGCTGCGGGAATCACGCCCGCGAGCAGGCTGCCCGCGACCAGCACCGTGAGCGCCAGCATGCCGGTGCCGAAGGAGATCTGCCACTGTATGTCGGGAAGGTCGGGATTGAACGCGAGGCTCTGCTGGTAGATCGAGGTGGCGAGCGAGAGCACCCCGACACCCGCGCCGAGTCCCAGCACGCCGGCGATGAAAGTCAGCACGAAGCTCTCGGAGAGGATTTGCGAGATGATCGTCCGGGGCGAGGCCCCGAGCGCGCGGCGGATGCCGATCTCCTGCGTGCGCTCCTTGACCAGCACCAGCATGATGTTGCT
>CAMWGZ010000168.1 GCA_947173915.1 uncultured Alistipes sp. | reverse complement strand
GTTCTGGTTGTCTCGGTGATGTGTTTAAGCGACAGATAATATAGTTCATAAATACATAAGCGGAACAGAGTTGTTTGGTATAAACCCTTTGGCTGAAAATGCTTTCTATAATTTTGAAGCAAGTTTTCCCGCCTATGATAAATTCTACATTGGAGAAAGGGAAAAAATAGACTTAGTAATGCTTGATACAACTACAGCTAATGGTATCCCTTTAATAGGACTTGAAATTAAATTAACAGCTTTACCTGATAATACTACTAAGAATTATTCGGAAGATAGATATAGCTGTGAGATCGTAGTGAGACCTCCTACGATAAATTTCATAGCTTGCAGTATCTGCAATAGTTTCAAAACCGTAGAAGAAAAGGATAAGTTAAGAGCAATGCTCAATATAGTACCTAGGATCAACCATTGGGAAGAACCTGAAGAGGTACTCCCTCATTATGATAAGATACTGGAAGCAGTATTGAAAGTAAGTACTTATCTTCATGATAGACAGACACCCCTGATTGTTCAGCCTATATGGAAAACAAAAGGGGGAAAATCCGTATTGGCAAACGATTGTTTAGATGTTTTCGTATGGTCCAATTTAGCAGTTATTCAAATGTGTAATAGAACTGATAGTAAAAGTAACCGAAAGATTACTCGACCTATGCGGACCATAATTTGGATTTACTTGATGTTGCTTGAATATACGGGTATTTATGGCCAGTTTGACTATAGAAGGATTGTAAGACTTCATTCTTTCAATATAGCGAATGATAAAGCTTATGCGCTGAGCGGAACGCAGACTCATGAGTTTTTATCGTGTGCAGAATTAGAGCATCCCAGAATATCAAAGTATGAAATAAAAAATATAATTTTAGGTGGTGGGCAAAACTTGCTTAGCCCGGAAAGACGATTCGATGCAGTTCTTGTAAATAGTCCAGATCTTTTTAGCGAATGAATGTAGTGGATTTATTTTGTGGCTGTGGTGGATTTACTCTTGGCTTTGAAGCTGCTGGATTTAATGTCGTGGCAGGTTATGATAATTGGGCTGCAGCAATAAATGTCTATAAGGAAAATATTTCTCACCCGGTCAATCTGATGGATCTTTCCTGTGTACAGGAAGCAAGTGAGCATATTGTACAGTATAAGCCAGATTTGATTATAGGAGGACCTCCTTGTCAAGACTTCAGTAGTGCTGGTCTTAGAAATGAAGATAACGGCAGAGGAAGTTTAACTATTTGTTTTGCAGAAATTGTTTCTAATATTCGTCCTGCTTGGTTTGTTATGGAGAATGTATCTACCATTAAAAACACCAATAAATTGGCAGATGCTAAGGCTATGTTGAAAAACGCAGGTTACGGTTTAACTCAAGTTGTGCTTAATGCTGCTTTGTGTAATGTTCCGCAAAAAAGAAAAAGATTCTTTCTTGTGGGAAGACTTGGGGTTGAAGATGATTTTATTTTACCCTATATTTTAAGGAATCTCTCCAAAAAAGAGCTGACGGTAAAAGATTATTTTGGGGATGAGATCAATGTCGAATATTATTACAGACATCCCCGGAGTTATGCTAGAAGAGGAATATTTAGTGTAAATGAACCCAGCCCTACGATCAGGGGTGTAAACAGACCGATTCCGGCAGGTTATACTATTCATTATAATGATCCGGTGAAAAGTTTGGATGGAGTGCGGCCACTTACAACAAAAGAGCGGAGTATGATTCAAACATTTCCAGATACTTTTAGATTTATCGGTTCTAATAGTGAAATAGAACAGATGATAGGTAATGCAGTACCGATTAATTTAGGTAAGTTTGTTGCAAATGCAATAAATAACTATACAAAAGAGACGTTGAGTCAAGGATGATATGTAATTAATTTGCTTTTGGGCAACTTGAAAAGGGAAAAGATCGAAATCTTTTCCCTTAATATTTGTAATTACTTTTTTCCGCACTCTTACCGCCGCCGCTCCGCGATCCGGATGGGAACGACGACGCAGACGAGGGTCAGCAGCTTGCCGACGATCTCGATGCAGCCGTCGAAGAGGGTGCGCTGCCCCTCCATGATCCGCTGGAGGCTCGGCCAGGCGATCGCTCCGAGCGCAATCAGGAGAAGACCGGCAAGGATCGTGCGCCGCAGCCAAAGGGGGAGACCGCTTTCCGTTTCGGCCTCGTCTTGCTCCTCATCCTCGTCGTCGCTGTCGGGGCAGGTGGCTCCCCAGATGCCGAGCACGTAACCCAATGCGCAAAGCCCTCCCGTGAGCAGTGCTGCGGAGAGCACTTTGGGAGTGCCGGTGCCGTAGCGTGCCAGACAGAGCAGGGCGACGACTCCGAATCCGGAGAGAAAAGCCGGGAGGATGCCCAGCCACAGCGGGGTGCGGACGAACTCCCGAAGGTGTTGCCGCAAAGGCAAAAACCGGCCGGGGATTCGGTTGCCGGCCTGATTGTTCGGTTGCTGGTGTGTCATAGATAACGGATATTCGCTTCTTCATTCGCCGGACTGCGCATCCCTGCCCGGGAGGTGCGGCCTTTGGGCGGGTGCCGGTCAATGGTGTGTCGTGCCGGCATTCACAACGGGCTGGGCCGCTTCGTCGGCGCAGAGCACGACCAGCAGGTTGCTGACCATCGCCGCCTTGCGCTCTTCGTCGAGTTCGACCACCGACTCCTCCGAGAGACGCTCCAGCGCCATCTTGACCATCGACACGGCCCCTTCGACGATCTTTTCGCGGGCCGCGATGAGGGCATCGGCCTGCTGGCGGCGCAGCATCACGGCGGCGATCTCGGGGGCGTAGGCCAGGTAGTTGATGCGGGCCTCGACCACCTCGATGCCGGCCATCGAGAGACGGTCGTTCAGCTTGGCCTCGAGCTGGTCGTTGATCGTGTCGTTGTTCGAACGGAGCGTCAGGGCGTTCTCCTCGCCTCCGTTGTTGTCGTAGGCGTAGCAGCCGGCCACCTGACGCAGCGCCGCGTCGCTCTGCACGCTCACGAACTTCTCCAGCTCCTGCATCCGTCCCGCCGCCGAAACAATCCCGGGGGCCGACGAGTCGATGTCGAAGACGGCGCGATAGACCTCCTCCTGCCGGATGCGCCACACCAGCACCAGGCCGATCATGATCGGGTTGCCGTTGTGGTCATTGACCTTGATGGGTTCGACATTGAGGTTGCGGGCGCGCATCGAGATCTTTTTCTTGCTCATGAAGGGGTTGATCCACCAGAAGCCCGTCTCGTAGAGGGTGCCCTCGTAGCGGCCGAAGAACATGATGACGCGCGCTTCGTTGGGTTCGAGC
>CAMWGZ010000167.1 GCA_947173915.1 uncultured Alistipes sp. | reverse complement strand
CGCGTGGTAGGCTGGGGCGGTACGCGCGGACACCTGCAGAACGCCGTCGATAAGATGCGCGCCGAAGGCAAGAAAGTATCGCTCTGCCACTTCAACTACATCAACCCGCTGCCGCACGGCGTGGCCGACATCTTCAAGCGTTTCAAGAAGATCGTCGTATGCGAGCTCAACGAGGGACAGTTCGCCAACTACCTGCGCGGCAAGCTGCAGGAGTTCCACTACGAGCAGTTCAACAAGTGCGAAGGCCAGCCGTTCACGGTGACCGAACTCACGGACAAGTTTCACTCTTTACTGAAATAAAGCTATGGCAGATTACAAATACACTCCGGCAGACTTCAAGAGCGACCAGGAAGTAAGATGGTGCCCCGGCTGCGGCGACCACGCGATTCTGAACGCCGTGCAGCGCGCGCTGCCCGAAATCGCCGACCAGACCGACACCCCGCACAACCTCTTCACGTTCATCTCGGGTATCGGCTGCTCGTCGCGTTTCATCTACTACATGAAAACCTTCGGCTTCCACTCCGTACACGGCCGTGCCAACGCCATCGCTACGGGTGTGAAGACCGCCAACCCCAAGCTGGCCGTGTGGGTAACCTCCGGCGACGGCGACTCGCTCGCCATCGGCGGTAACCACTTCATCCACGCGATCCGCCGCAACATCAACCTCAACGCCATCCTGTTCAACAACGAGATCTACGGTCTGACCAAAGGACAGTACTCGCCGACCTCGAAGCTGGGCAAGATTACCAAAACGTCGCCCTACGGTACGGTCGAGAAGCCGTTCAACCCCGGCGAGCTGGTCATCGGCGCCAAAGGTACGTTCTTCGCCCGCTCGATCGACATGGAGGTAAACCTCACGAAGGAGTGCCTGCTCGCGGCTGCGAAGCACCAGGGCATGTCGGTGGTCGAGATCCTGCAGAACTGCGTGATCTTCAACGACAAGACCCACGCCGCATTCGCAGGCGACAAGGCTACCCGCCAGCAGAACACCATCACGCTGCGCCACGGCGAGAAGATGCTCTTCGGTGCCAATAACGAGAAGGGTCTGGTATTCGAGGACATGCGCCTGAAGGTCGTGACCGTCGGCGAGGACGGCTACACGCTCGACAAGATCCTGACGCACGATGCCCACACGAAGGACACGACGCTCCATTCGATGCTGGCTGCCATGAAGTATCCCGACTATCCGGTCGCCGTCGGCGTGATCCGCGAGGTGGCCGACGAAGTGGTTTACGACCAGGCTGTCGAGAAGCAGGTGGAAGAGGTCAAGGCCCAGAGCAAGATCCACTGCGTGGACGACTTGCTGCGCTCGGGCGCGACGTGGGAGATCTGATCCCCAAACGCCCTTTCAGAGAAAACCCCTCCGGACCAAAAGGTCCAGAGGGGTTTCTGTTTCGGCAGGCCATGCGCCACGGGCCGCTTCGTGCGCCATTCCGGCCAGGCCTGCATCCATCCCGACCGAACCTCACGGCCGGTGCCGGAGGCTGCGCCTGCACGGACACTACAGTTTCATCACTTCGTCGATACCCATGTCTTTATAGGTATTCTCCAGCTCCTCGCCCCGGTCGGAGACGACCAGCAGCTTGTCGTGCACCTTCAGCTCGGTGTTGCCCTGCGGCACGAAGTAATCGCCGTCGCGGCACACCATCGTCACGAGGGTGTGCTCCGGCAGGGAGATCTCGCGCAGCGTGTTGCCGCTGCCAAGCATCGCCTCATTGACCTCCACTTCGGTAAACACCGAGGGAATGTCGTCGTGGACATCGACCCCGAAGGCCCGCTCGCGCTCCTCGTAGCCCAGCCCGAGCAGGTTGGCCGCCCAGCTGACGGTCGTGCCCTGAAGCAGCAGCGAGAGGATCGTGACCAGAAACACCACGTTGAACAGCAGCGTCGCGTCCTCCGTTCCCGCCAGCAGCGGATAGGTGGCGAAGATGATCGGCACCGCACCGCGCAGGCCGACCCACGAGACATAGACACGGGCCTTGGCGGTAAACTTGCGGAAGGGAGCCATGCAGACGAAGACGGTCAGCGGACGCGCCACGAACATCATGAACGCACCGACCAGTCCGCCCAGCAGCAGCACCTGCGGATCGAGCAGCTCGTCGAGATTGACCAGCAGGCCGAGCGTGAGGAACATCACGATCTGCACCAGCCAGGTAAAGCCGTCGAAAAAGATCGTCAGCGACCGTTTCTGCACCAGTTTGTTATTGCCCAGCACCAGACCGGCCAAATAGACGGCCAGGTAGCCGTTGCCGCCGATCAGGTCGGTAAACGAGAAGATAAAGAAGACGAACGCCAGCAGCAGCACCGGATAGAGCGAGTTGTTGCTCAGGTTGATGCGGTTGATCGTCCACACCCCGACACGGCCGATGGCATAGCCCATCGCGCCGCCGAGCACCATCTGCACGACGAACTTCAGCACGCTCATCGGAATGCTTACCGCCTCGGCCGCACCGCCCGAAAGCACCCCGACGAGCAGAATCGTCAGCACGTAGGCCATCGGGTCGTTCGAACCGCTCTCGAGCTCGAGCAGCGGGCGCAGGTTCTCGCGCAGCCCCTGCTTTTTGCTCCGCAGGATGGAGAAGACCGATGCCGAATCGGTCGAGGACATCGTGGCGGCCAGCAGCAAGGCCCCCGAGAAAGAGATCCGGAATCCGATCCAGGGGGCGATGAGGGTCACGAAACCGGCGACGATCGCCGCCGTCATCGCCACCCCCGCCGTGGCCAGTACCACGCCGGGTGCGATCACGGGGCGTATCTCCGAGAATTTGGTGTCCATACCGCCCGTGAAGAGAATGATGCAGAGGGCGATCATCCCGATGAACTGAGTCGCCTCGACCGAATGGAACGAGATGAAATGGAAGCCGAACAGAATGCCGACTCCCAGAAAGAAGAGCAGCGCCGGCGCTCCGAAGCGATAGGCCGCCTTGCCGGCTATTACGGCGACGAACAGGAGCAGCGCTCCGATCAACAGGATATTTCCGGTGGTAATGATATTCATAAACAAACGCTTCGTATTTCCCGCAACAGCCGCCCGCCGCGAAAGGGACGGCCAGCCGTCGCGCTACTGGGGTATGAACAGATAGGTTATCGTTCCCGACTGTCGGGCGGGAGCCTGCGGATCGATATTGAAGCTCGAGCGGCGTGCCGCCTCCAGCGCGGCCTCGCGCATGCAGTGATCGCCGCCCGAGAGCACCTTGGCACCGACCACCTCCCCCCCCTGATCGACCGTGATACCGATCACCACCTCGCCGCCGCCTTCGCAGCGATAGGCCGGGATTTCGAT
>CAMWGZ010000166.1 GCA_947173915.1 uncultured Alistipes sp. | reverse complement strand
GTGCCGAGGTGCGCACGGACGACAACCTGCAGGAGTTTGTGCGGGTGTCGGTTTCGGGCGGCGAGCTGGAGGTGACGATCTCTTCGCATGCGGCCTCCGTCGAGCCGACGGACGGAGTGGTCGTGCGGGTGACCGGTAGCGGCCGCATCCGCAGCCTGGAGGCTTCGTCCGCCGCGAAGATCCTCGTCGATACGCCCCTGGAATGCCGGGAGCTGGAGCTGGCGGCCTCGTCGGCGGCGAAGATCCGGGTCGATGCCTGCGTCGGGGAGTGTGCGATCAGGGTTTCGAGTGCTGCGCAGATCGCCGCGCAGATCGCGGGCGACCGGGTGGAGGTCGCAGCTTCGAGCGCCTCGTCGGTCAAGTTGCAGGGCGCTGTCGCTGTCGCCGAACTCAGGGCCTCTTCGGCCGCGGATATCGAGGCTGCGAAGCTGAAGGTCGGGGCATGCGAGGCCGAGGCTTCGAGCGCTGCCGACATCACGGTCTGCTGCCTGCGGGAACTCGAAGCCCGGACGAGCAGCGGAGGTTCGGTGTACTATTACGGCGATCCGTCGATCGTCCGCTCGCACGACAGCAGCGGCGGTTCGACCGTCTGGAGAAAATCGAGGAACAACAGGTAGTATGAAACAATCCGATCGAAACAGATGAAAGAAGTGGTTAAATGCAGTATTTCGGGCGTGGCCTTCTCGATGGAGACCGATGCCTACCGGCGACTCTCCGACTACCTGAAGACGTTGGAGCACGCCTACCGGGACAGTGCCGAAGGACGGGAGATCGTCGAGGATATCGAGGCGCGCATCGCCGAGCTGATTCTCTCGCGCCAGAGCAACGAGAAGGTCGTGAGCGACGCGCTCGTCACGCAGATCATCGAACAGATAGGCACTCCCGAGACCATCGGCGAGCGCTCCGATGCCGGCGGCGAGGAGCGGATGCCGCGCCGCCTCTACCGCGACATGGAGCAGGCCCGCCTGGGCGGTGTCTGTGCCGGTGTGGCCAAATATTTCGACATGAGTCCGGTCTCGGTGCGGCTGGTATTCCTGTTCCCCCTGATCTGTCTGATGCTGAGCTGGCTCCCGATGCTGGGGTGGATGGCCTCGCTGATGGGCAACCTGCTCGGGGTGCTGGTCGTCTGCTACCTTATCATGTGGTTTGCGGTGCCCGTGGCCCGCACGCCGCGCCAGAAACTCGAACAGAACGGTGTGCGCATCACTTTGCAGTCCATCGAACGGACGGCGGCCGTGCGGCGCGATGTCGATGCCGAGGTCAAGTCGATCGTCGCCAAGGCGGTCTCCGCCCTGGGGCAGGTGGTGCTGATCGCATTCAAGATTCTCGGCGGATTCCTGGTCTTTACCTTTATCATGGGGGCCTGCGCGCTGATCGTCGGCCTGTTTGCCGTGGGAATCGTCGGTCCCGACTTCGTCTCTTCGGAGGTCAGCGGTTGGACCGTCTCGCTGGGGATCATCTCCGTGCTGCTGCCCGTGCTGCTGCTCATCTACGTGCTCATGTGCGTGATCGCCTCGCGCCGGCCGAGCGTGCGGACCGTTGTCGTGACCTTCGTCATCTGGCTGCTTTTCGTCGTCGGCACGAGCGTGATGGCCGTGTGGGAGACCTCCGAACTGCGGCGCGGACACTGCATGCCCGATCCCGATATGGCGCTGCCTGCGATGGCCGATCCGGCCGCTGTCGGTGCGGGGGATGCCTGCTTCGACATGAAGGTCTCGGAGCAGGGGATGGACCTCTCCGTCGTCGATGACGAGGGGGCGAAGATCCGCATGCGGGTCGATCGCAGCGGCGTGACCGTCGCGCAGGAGGGCCGGACGGAGAGCGGCTCGGAGGAGGAGGCTCTTCAGTCGGAGCGGCTGGATTGAATCTGTCGATGAAGCGTTGATCGAAATAAAAAGTTTTTTCGGACCGGATCCGTGCCCTTCGCCCCCGCGGAGTGTTCGGATCCGGTTTTTTCGTCTCCGCCCCGGGCGGACGCTTGGGGCTGCCGCCTGCGGGGAGGTGGCTGCGCCTCGGGAGGCGACTCCGCGGGCGGGGTGTCGCGGCGGTGCCGTTTTTGGTAGGAAAGTTGCGCCGGTGCGGGGCAAAGTTGGCGGTGTCGCCCTTTTTTTCTATATTTGAACGCTTTAATCGGAAATTGCATTATGACGGCAATCAGAACCATCGGCGTGCTGACCTCGGGGGGAGATGCTCCGGGGATGAATGCGGCGATTCGCGCCGTGACGCGTACGGCTATTTACAACGGTTTCGCCGTGAAGGGTATTCTGCGCGGCTACAGGGGTTTGGTCGAGGACGAGATCATCGACCTGCAGTCCGACTCGGTCAGCAATATCGTCCAACAGGGCGGTACGATGCTCCGCACGGCCCGCTCGCAGGAGTTCATGACCCCCGAGGGGCGCCGCCGCGCCTACGACAACATGAAGCGCAGCGGCGTGGATGCCCTGGTGGTGATCGGCGGCGACGGTTCTTTGTCGGGTGCGGCGATTTTCGCCCGGGAGTTCGACGTGCCGATCGTCGGGCTGCCCGGCACGATCGACAACGACCTGGGCGGCACCGATGCCACGATCGGCTACGATACGGCGCTCAACACCATCGTCCAGGCGGTCGATAAGCTGCGCGATACGGCTTCGAGCCACGAGCGGCTCTTCTTCGTCGAGGTCATGGGCCACACGGCCGGCTACCTGGCGCTCAACGGCGCGATCGCTTCGGGGGCCGAGGCGGCGATCATTCCCGAGATGGAGACCGAGGTCGATCAGCTGGGCGAACTCATCAACCAGGGCTTCCGCAAGAGCAAGAACTCGGCCATCGTGCTGGTGGCCGAGAATCCGGCGACGGGCGGCGCGATGGGGCTGGCCGAGCGCGTGAAGCAGGAGTTCCCGCAGTACGACGCCCGCGTGACGATCCTGGGCCACATCCAGCGGGGCGGCTCTCCGACGGCGGTCGATCGCATCCTCGCCTCGCGCATGGGCGCAGCGGCCGTCGAGGCGCTGATCGAGGGGCAGCGCAACGTGATGATGGGGCTGAGCGACGGCAAGATCGTTTACGTGCCTTTCTCGCGCGCGGTCAGCCACGACCGTACGATCGACCGCTCGGCGATGGATCTGATCCGGATACTTTCGATTTGACATACGATAAAAAAACAAGAGAAAAACACTCAACACTCGATGAAACGCGTAATAGGAATAGGAAACGCTCTGACCGACATGCTGGTCAATTTGCAGAGCGATAAGGTGCTCGAAACCTTCGGACTGCAGAAGGGTTCGATGAGTCTGGTCGATACCGCCTCGCAGACGGAAATTTCGAAATC
>CAMWGZ010000165.1 GCA_947173915.1 uncultured Alistipes sp. | reverse complement strand
TCTTGTTCGTCTGGCGGGGGCCGATCCCCTCGATCCGGCCCTGCTTCGCTACATGAAATTGGCCGAAATGTAGTCGGCAAGCGAAAATTCACGCTCCACGTCGGGCATCCCCACCGTCCGCTCGGTAGTCACGAGCATCAGCGGCTCCCCCTCCGCGACCAGGCGCGTCAGGAAGGACTCGATCGCATCCCGGCGCTCGTCCATCGGCGTGGTGGCGATCAGGTGCGATGCCCCCTCCACCGAGTAGAAATAGAAAGGCACCTCCATTTCGCGCAGCTGCCCGGCGATATACTTCGAGCCGAAGAACCCGACACCCCGTTCGCGGATCACGTCGTAGGGAACGTTCGAGTCGGCATCCCCGTGAAAGAGCATCATCGGTGCCGGAGTGCCTTTCCAGACGAGCTCCCGACCCATCTCGAAGATCGCACCGGCGAAAGAGACCACTCCGGCATAACGAAACCCTTCGGGAAGATGCAGCTGCGCCATGAGGGCATCGTTGCAGCGGTCGTATTCGCCGCGCAGCACGGTAACCGCCCCGGCACTCGAACCGCAGGCTACGATCCGCGAGGCATCCACACCCCACTCCCCGGCCCGCTCGACAACGAAAGTCGTCGCATCGTAGAGATCCTCCTCGGCCATCGCCACCGTCTGGGCCATGCCCAGCATCATCGCCTCGGGCGAAAGATCCCCGGCCTCGACCACCTTCTTGAGTCCGAGCCGGTAATCGATCGACACCACGTCGTAGCCCTGCTCCACCATGTGCTCGAAGAAGGGCAGGTACTGCTCCGCATCACGCTCGCCGGCCACGAAGCCGCCGCCGAACACGAACAGCAGACAGGGGCGCACCTGCCCCTTGTCGGACACGGCGACCGTATAGCGGTCCAGGTAGAGGCTGTCCGCCCCCTTGACGGCATAAAGTTCCGTCTGCTTCGAAATCGAGGCGGCCTGCCTGCCGCAGCCTGTCAGAAAAGCCGTCACGGCCAACAACAGATAAATCGTCTTTCTCATATCGTCTCAAAAATTAATTTCCATATTCCGTCGGCCCCACAGCGATCCGGGCGCATCCGCCCCACACCCGATTACCTCATCTCCTCGCAGGCGAAGCGCACGGCCCGGTTCAGCAGATCGGCGAAGTGCTTCGTCTTCCGGAATTCATGGAGCGTATTCTCCAGCAGGTTTCGGTCGAGCATGAAATCTGCAGATACCCGCCGGGTAACGTATATATCCTTCAGCTTCAGCCACTCCTCGTGGGGTACTCCGGGCGCATAGCCCCGGGGCATCCGCTTGAGCTTGTTCGACTCGTCGAGCACGAACCCCTCCGCCTCACGGATCGAGGCTTCAAATTCCGCGCCATTGTCCGCGATCTCCTCCCGCACGCTGCGCAAAACCTCCGGCCCCGGGCAGTAGAGTCCGGTGGTCAGCTGATGGCCCTGCGACCACGAACGCTCGTCCCACGCCGGTTCGACATGGAAGTAGTAGCCCGCATAGCCGCCCCTTTTGCCGTGCGGGGCGACGAACACACCCATGTGCGTCTTGTAGGGGGTCTTGTCCGGACTGAAGCGCGTGTCGCGGTAAATCCGCCACGTACAGTCGCGCACCGTCAGCCCCCGCACGGAGGGATCGAACGCGGCGATGCCGTCGATGAGCTTCGCTGCAAACTCCTCGAAACGGGACAAGGCCCGTTTGTACATCTCTTTGTGAGCGTCAAACCAGGCCTTGTCGTTGTTTTCGTGGAGGAGCGTCAGAAATTCCACGACCTGCTCCATAGGGCTACCATGCGAACAGCGGATAGCCGGCCATCATGGCATTGACCTCCTTGCGCACGGCTGCGATGTTCTCCTCGTTTTCGGGATCGCAAAGCACGCGGTCGATCAGCGCCACGATCTCGTCCATCTTGTCCTCCTTCAGACCGCGCGTGGTAATGGCGGGCGTACCGAAGCGCAGACCCGAAGTCTGGAAGGGCGAACGGCTGTCGAACGGCACCATGTTCTTGTTGGTGGTAATGTCGGCGGCGACCAGACACTTCTCGGCCAGCTTGCCTGTCAGTTCGGGGAACTTGGTGCGCAGATCGACCAGCATCAGGTGGTTGTCCGTACCCTCGGATACGATCTTGTAGCCGCGCTTGACGAACGCCTCGGCCATCGCGCGGGCATTCTTCTGCACCTGGGTCTGATACTCCTTGTAGGAAGGATCGAGCGCCTCGCCGAAAGCGACCGCCTTGGCAGCGATCACGTGCTCCAGCGGACCGCCCTGAATGCCGGGGAATACGGCCGAGTTGAGGATCTGCGACATCATCTTGGTAACGCCCTTCGGGGTCTTCAGGCCCCAGGGGTTCTCGAAATCCTTACCCATCAGGATGATACCGCCACGAGGACCGCGCAGGGTCTTGTGCGTGGTCGAGGTCACGATATGCGCATACTTGACCGGATTGTCGAGCAGACCGGCAGCGATCAGACCGGCCGTGTGCGCCATGTCGATCAGCAGCAGGGCACCCACCTTGTCGGCGATCTCGCGCATGCGCTTGTAATCCCACTCGCGCGAGTAAGCCGACGCACCGCCGACGATCAGTTTCGGCTTGTGCTCCATGGCCTTGCGCTCCATGTCGTCGTAATCCACACGCTCCGTCTTCTCGTTGAGCTGATAACCTACGGCCTTGAAATAGGTGCCCGACATGTTTACCGGCGAACCGTGCGAGAGGTGGCCGCCGTGCGCCAGGTCGAGTCCCATGAAGGTGTCGCCGGGCTTGAGCACGGCGAAGAATACGGCCATGTTGGCCTGTGCGCCCGAGTGGGGCTGTACGTTGGCGTACTCCGCGCCGTAGAGTTTGCAGATGCGCTCGATGGCCAGGTTCTCCACCTTGTCCACCACCTGGCAGCCGCCGTAGTAGCGGGCGGCGGGATATCCCTCCGCATATTTGTTGGTCAAGACGGAGCCCATGGCTTCCATCACTTCGTCGCTGACAAAATTCTCGGATGCGATCAGCTCGATGCCGTGCATCTGACGGTTCCGTTCCTCGGCAATGAGGTCAAATACTTGCGAATCTCTCTTCATGATAGATTTGTAATTGGTAAAAGTTTTTACGTTTGTAAAGATAGGAACAATTTGCGAATAAACAAAAACTAAATATTTTTTCCTATATTTGGCTGGCAAAAGCGGAATCGACGGCCAAAATGGGGCGAAAACCGCCTCCGAAGCCTTTCCGCACGCGCACCGCGCCGGCACGACCGGCCCCGGACGATGAATTTTTTAACAATAAAACTGAAAAAACGATGAAATTACTCGAAGGAAAAGTAGCCGTCGTAACCGGCGCAGCG
Organism: uncultured Alistipes sp.; assembly: GCA_947173915.1. GTDB lineage: Bacteria > Bacteroidota > Bacteroidia > Bacteroidales > Rikenellaceae > Alistipes. The sequence goes on along the minus strand of CAMWGZ010000165.1, from coordinate 42 downwards.
AGAGGCATCGGCAAGGCCATCGCCCTCCAGTTCGCCAAAGAG
>CAMWGZ010000164.1 GCA_947173915.1 uncultured Alistipes sp. | reverse complement strand
GGATCGAGGCCCACGCCGCCGGCCGCTCGCTGGACGACCTGAACGGCTCGATCGGGGTGCGCGATGCCCGCTACCGCTACAACGACCGCTAGGTGGCGGCCGACAGCCTCTGCGTGACGGGGCGCAACGATGCCTCGGACAAGTTCATCGAGCTGCGCTCCGACTTCGTCGATGCCCTCTATGAGGGTAAAAGCTCCTACCGCGAGGTCTTCGCCTACCTGAAGCAGCGCGCGCGCGACTACCTGCCGATGTTCGACGGCGGGGCGGGCTGGCAGGGGCGTGCCGGCGACACGCTGTCGCTGGCCGACGGCTATTCGCAGCTCACGGTCGATGTGCGGCGGATCAATCCGGTGGTCAATGCGATCGCGTCGGGGTTGCAGATCGCCGACGGCTCGCAGCTTCAGCTGCGGCTCAATCCCGCGAAAGACCGGTTGTCCCTGCGGGTCAATTCGGATTACATAGAGCGCGACAGGATGCTGCTGACCCGGCTGGATGTGGCCCTGCGCAACGACGGCGACTCGCTGGTGCTGGCCGCTTCGACCGAGGATTGCTATCTGGGCATGCTGCGGATGAACCGCATCGAGATGAACGGCGGGGCGAAGGGCAACATGCTCGAGCTGAGCACCGACTTCTCCGATACGACGGCCCGGACCTCGGGGCGGATCGGCTTCCGGACCGAATTCGTGCGCGGCGGGGCCGGCGGGCAGCGGATCGACGTGACGCTTATCCCCTCCCATCTCACGCGCGGCGACAAGACCTGGAACCTCTATACCGAGGGCATCGCGATCGACACCACACAGGTCCGCATCGACCGTTTCCGGATGGTCAATCGCGGGCAGGAGCTGCTGCTCGACGGCGTGGCCTCGCGGCGGGCGGAGGATTCGCTGCGGCTGTCGCTGCGGAACTTCGACCTGGCACCCTTCTCCCACTTTACCTCGTCGCTGGGCTACTCGATCGACGGACGCACCAACGGCTCGGCTACCGTGCGTTCGGTGCTGCGGGAGGCGGAGATGCGCGCCGATATCGTGGTGGACAGCATCCGGATCAACTCGCTCGAGGTGCCCGACCTGTGGCTGCGGTCGCGGTGGGATTTCGTGCGCAGCCGCGCCGGGATGATCGTGCAGCGGCGCGAGGGACTCGATACGCTCGTCCAGGGATTCTACTCGCCGGCGAAGAGACGCTATTACGCCCGGGCGACGCTGCCCCGGGTCGATCTTGCCGTGCTCGATCCGCTCCTTCAGGGGGTTATCGGCTCGACGCGGGGAAGTGCCGACGTGGAGATGACGCTGCAGGGCACGGGGCGCGATGCCACGCTCTCGGGCCGCATCGACGTGAGCGACTTCGAGACGAAGGTCGATTTCACGCAGGTAACCTATTCGATGCCCCGGGCGGTGCTGACGATGGAGAACAACCGCCTGACGGCGCACGGCGTGCCGGTGTATGACCCGGAGCGGAACCGGGGCGACTTCTCGATCGACCTGGACCTGAATCATCTCTCGAACATAGCCTACACGGTCGGGGTGCAGCCCCGCAGGATGATGGTACTCAACACCACGCAGCGGGACAACGACCTGTTCTACGGCCGGATCTTCGCCTCCGGGTCGGCGACGATCGCCGGCAGCAAGGGGGGCGTGAAGATGAATATCGTGGCGGCGACGGACGACGGCTCGGAGTTCTTCATGCCGCTTTCGGGTAAGTCGAACGTCAAGCAGGCCGACTTCGTGACCTTCGTCACGCGCGAGCAGGCCGACACGACGGACTACCTGCTGCGCAAGAAGCTGCTTTTCCAGAACCGCACCCGCAAAAAGGAGGCGGCGGGAAGCTCGATGGACATCACGATGGCGCTCGACGTGAAGGACAACACCGCCTTCCAGCTGGTCATCGACCCGACCGTCGGCGACATCCTCAAGGGACGGGGCAACGGCATGCTGAACCTGCACATCAACCCGGGGGCCGATATTTTCGAAATGTACGGCGACTACACCCTTACGGAAGGCAGCTACCTGCTCGTGATCCAGAACCTGATCAACAAGAAGTTCATCATCGAGGGCGGCTCGATGCTGCAATGGACCGGCGAGCCGGTCGATGCGCGGCTCGACATCAATGCGGTCTATAAGCTCAAAACCTCCCTCCAGCCGCTCATCGGCGGGATGGGCAGCTCGTCCGATGCGCAGAACGCCTCGCGCAGCATCGACCGCTCGGTGCCGGTGGATTGCAAGATCCACATCGGCGGGCGGCTCTCGGCACCGCAACTGGATTTCAGCGTGGACGTTCCCGTGACCGACGTGGAGACCCAGGCGGCGGTGGCCAGTGCGCTGGCCACCACCGATGCGCAGGCCCAGCAGTTCATCTCGCTCGTTGCGCTGGGAACCTTCTCGCCCGAGAGCTTTACCTCGGGCGGAGCCAACGTCGGGGCCTCGACGGGCCTGGCGACGGGCCTCGAAATGCTGACCAACCAGCTCAGCAACTGGGTCTCGACCGATGCCTACCGGATCAACCTGAACTACCGCTCGGGATCGGAGGTAACTAGCGACGAGGTCGATTTCGGCTTCTCCACCAATCTGATAAACAACCGCCTGCTTGTGGAGGTCGAGGGCAACTACATGATCGACAGCAAGCAGGTGCTGGACAACAACGTCTCGAACTTCATGGGCGAAGCCCACGTGACATGGCTCATCGACAAGTCGGGCAACCTGCGGCTCAATGTCTTCACGCAGACGATCGACCGCTTCGACGAGAACCAGGGTCTGCAGGAGACGGGGCTGGGCATCTCCTACAAGGAGGATTTCAACAATTTCAAGGACCTGAAGCAGCGCATCCGGAACCGGTTCGTGAACGAGGAACGCCGCGAACGCCGCCGCATGAGGCGCGAGGAGCGGAGCCGGCAGGCGGCCGAGGAGCGCTTCGGACCCGAGGAGTTCGTACCGCAGCAGGAGGCGATGCCCGCCGATGCGGATGCGGAGCGCGACTGATCGGGCGGCACGGAAGAGAAACTAAAACGAATTTAATGTATAAAGCAATGATGATTAATTTATTACAGGCCGCAGATGCGGTCGTTGCGGAACAAACCCGCATGGGACTCTGGGAGTTATTTACCAAAGGCGGATGGCTGATGTGGCCGCTGCTGCTGCTGGGCGGCGTGACGGTCTTCATCTTCGTCGAGCGCTTCCTTGCCATCCGCAAGGCTTCGGCATTCGACATGAACTTCATGAACCGCATTCGGGACTATATTTCGGAGGGCAAGATCGCTGCGGCGATCGACCTCTGCAAGAAGACCGACACCCCGATCGCCCGCATGGTCGAGAAGGGCATCGAGCGCATCGGCCGGCCGATGAGCGACGTGCAGTCGGCCATCGAGAAC
>CAMWGZ010000163.1 GCA_947173915.1 uncultured Alistipes sp. | reverse complement strand
CCATGCCGTGGTTGCCGGCGTTGCAGTCAACGATATCGAGGTAGTGGATCTCATCGAAATGGTGCTTGGCGGCATAGGCCGTGAAGATCGCCGTCACGCCCGGATCGAAGCCGCAGCCGAGGATGGCCGTCAGCCCCTTCTCCTTGAAGCGCTCCTGGTAGGCCCACTGCCACGAATACTCGAAATGAGCCTCGTCCTTGGGTTCGTAGTTGGCCGTATCGAGATAGTTCACGCCGCACTCCAGGCAGGCATCCATGATCGTAAGGTCCTGATAGGGAAGCGCGACATTGACGACGATGTCCGGTTTGAAGGCGCGGAACAGCTCGCACAGTTCGGCCACGCTGTCGGCATCGACCTGGGCGGTCTTCACGCGGCCTCCGCCGATCGCCTCGGCTACGGCATCGCACTTCGATTTGGTACGGCTGGCAAGCATTACCTCCGTAAAGACGGGATCGGCGGCTATCTTCTGCGTCACGACCGTGCCGACACCTCCCGCTCCGATAATTAGTGCTTTACACATATCTGATTCTTGCTATTGGATTATATTTTCGCAAATATAGGAAAAAATATCGTGACCGCCTCTACCCCGCCCCCTTTTTAATTGTTCGCCGTGGCCTCTTCTGCGGGCCGGCGGCGGGATCGGGCTGGGGTAAGAAACAAAAAAGAGGAGAACTTTCATTCTCCTCTTTCCGTGAACCCGCTGGGGCTCGAACCCAGGACCCCAACATTAAAAGTGTTGTGCTCTACCTGCTGAGCTACGGATTCTCCGAATCAATTCGGGGTTTTCCCGTTTTGGTGGTGCAAATGTAGCGATTATTTTCGTAATGCCAAATAAAATCGAAGAAAAAATCATTCGTCGGCGATCCGGACCAGCAGCACGGCATCCAGCGGATCGCCCGCGGCTGCCGCCCGGTAGCGGAACCGCAGGGGTCCGCGGCGCTTCCGTATCGTCACACCCAGCGGCTTCCAACGGTTTTCACCCTCGGAGAAGCGTGCGGCGAGAGCGCCCGGGACCCACTTATAGACCTCATAGCGTCCTGCGGGCAATGTTGCGGGAGCGGAGTAGGTAAATGCCGCCCCTTTCCGGCGGGCGATGCGGAAGGAGTCTCCGAAATAGAGCCGGTCGTCGTCGCTCCGTGTCTCCCATCCCCTGCCGGCCTCCGCCTCGCAGTCGAGCAGCAGGCGCTCCTCGCCGCCCAGATCGAGCAGATCGCTCAGCGCGAGCAGGGAGGAGTGCGCCAGTTCGGCCAGATTCTCCGCGGAGACCCACTCGCCCTGCGGGTCGGCGTTGTAATAGGAATAGGTCGTCTCGAAGGTCACGGCCAGCGTGCGCTCCCCATAGCGTTTCCACAGCCACCCTTCCGCATATTTCGGATCGAGCGTCGAGAACCGCTGGTCGATCGGCCGGTAATAGGGGGTGTGCCCGATCGTCAGGGCCGAGAGCAGCATCTTGCGCCGGTACATCTGCTGTGACGAGGATTCGGGCGTATGGATCCAGTAGGTAACGAAGGGGGCGCGCTGCGAATGGAGGTTCAGCACCACGTCCATCGGCTGCTCGTCGGCCAGGAGGGCGAGCAGCCGCTTGAGCGCCGCCACCTCGGGGCTTGTCAGCGAGTCGGGGCGATCCCAGTCGGTCTCCAGATTGATCCCTTCGGCCGTTGTGCGGGAGTATCCTCCGATCACGCCGTCGGGGTTGGGTTCCGGAACGATATGGAATACCGTGTTGCGGCGCAGCTGCCGTGACAGCGGCCGGTCGGCGAGCAGCTCCTCGATCATCGCCTCCAGATGCCAGGCGGCAGGGGCTTCGCTCGGATGGACGCGGGAGTGGATCCAGACCCGCCGCTTGCCGACATCCGGCACCTCGGGATCGGTCACGACCAGCATCGTCAGGGGCACTCCTCCCCCGCTGCGGCCGATCTCGCGGCACACGACGTAGGGCGAACGGCTCCACTGCTCGGCTTTGGTTGTGTGGCGTTCGTGCGTATAGGGAAGAAAATAGGCGAAATAGAGCGTGTCGCGTTCGGCCGCGACGAGGAGCGTTTGGGGGCGGATCAGCGCTCCGGCATCCATGCGTCGGTAGCTGCGTCCGTCATACGAATAGAACGGGCGCTCCAGTTCGGTGTTGGGAATGCGCAGCAGAAGCAGCCGCTCCTTTACTCCCTGAAGCCGGAAGTGGAACCACCGGCTGTTCGGCCATGCTTTCGGGTCGTATGGGTCGGCGGGATCGACCCGCGAACGCACCTCGAGGCTTACGACCCCGATCGAATCCCTCCCTGCGGCGGGGCGCCGCGTCTCGGCCGACAGGCGCATCCTTCCCATGCTGCCGTTGTCGAAGTCGGCCGAAGCCGTGACCTGGGCCGAGGCATCGGGCTGCGAGCCCGCTGCGATCCATACCACTGCCCCCAATCGGATGAGGAGGCTCCTGATCCGATTCATACCCTATTGCAGCAGCCGTGCGCGCAGCTCCGCACAGCTGCGTTCGGCCTCATGGTGGAGGAACAGATGGGTGTGGATGCCGAATGCGGCGGCGGCATCGAGGTTCTCCTGCCGGTCGTCGGTAAAGAGCGTCTCTGCAGGATCGAGCCCGTAGCGGGTCAGCAGCCGGCGGTAGATCTCCGCCTCGGGCTTCACGCACCCCTCCTCGCAGGAGACGACCTCGCCGTCGAAATGGCGGTACACGGGTTTGCGGCGCAGGAAGTCGATGAACTCGCGCGACATGTTCGACAGCACGTAGAGCCGGTAGCCCGCGCGCTTGAGGTCGGCGATCAGGTCGCGCGTCGGGGCGATCTCCTCCTGCAGCGCGATGCCCTGCGCGATATGTCCGGCCGCCGTGCGTTCGTCGCACGCCTTGATCCGTGCGAGCGTATGCACCACCTCGTCGAGCGACAGGGTTCCCCGGTCGTATTCCACCCAGAATTCGGGCATCGGCTTCTGACGGATGAACGAGAAGAATGCGATCAGCTCCTCGGGACAATGGTGCGGGTTGCGTTCGAAGACAACCCCACCCAAATCGAATACGATGTTTTTCATGCGGACAAAGATAATCTTTTGCCCGCTCATTTGGGAATATTCCGCCCGGTTTCGGCAATCCGGCTCCGATTCGGAGCAAATTTGGGAGGCAAAGACGAATATTTCGGATGCAAGTAACGAACGGGTAACAGGATAAACGGTGCACGACTGCAACCGGCGGATAATGGTATTGCCGTATGAAAACAAATAAAGCCCCGAAATTCAGGGCTTTATTTGCAATCGGAACGATTCGTTCACGGGGGCGTGCTACGAACCGAAGTTGTCGTAGAGGATGTTCTCGGGCGGTACACCCAGGCTGTCGAGCATCTTCACGACCGAAGAGATCATCATCGGAGG